>DAOWGM010000035.1 GCA_030637515.1 Bacteroidales bacterium | reverse complement strand
CAGCCCTACTTGCTTCTAATAAGAAAGCATTTCCATAATCAAAGAAATACGTTCCTTGTTCTGTCATTTTATTTATAGCAGCAACTTGTCTTTTTAACGAATCCTGAACATGCTTTTTAAACTCATCAGGATTTTCAGCCATCATTTTAATTGAATCCTCATAACTTAAACCTGCCGGATAATATCCTCCAGCCCAAGGATTATGTAATGATGTTTGATCAGATCCTAAATGAATATGAATTTTTCGCTCAGCTAATCGTTCCCATAAATCAACAATATTTCCTAAAAAGGCTATTGAATAAGCTTCCTTTTTTTCGCTATATGCTAATGCTAAATCAATTACTTTATCAGCATCCTCAATTACCTCATCAACCCAGCCTTGCTCCTGACGCTTGTATGCAGCTTTAGGATTTATCTCGGCTGTTATACTAACAACACCTGCAATATTACCCGCTTTTGGTTGAGCACCACTCATTCCACCTAATCCGGAAGTAACAAATATTTTCCCTTCAGTTCCTTCACCAGTTTTTGATATCTTTCTACAAGCATTTAACAAAGTAATTGTTGTTCCATGTACAATTCCTTGTGGACCAATGTACATAAACGAACCTGCTGTCATCTGTCCATATTGAGTTACGCCTAAAGCATTAAACTTCTCCCAATCGTCAGGTTTTGAGTAATTTGGGATCATCATTCCATTTGTAACAACAACTCTTGGAGCATCTTTATGCGAAGGGAAAATTCCCATTGGGTGACCAGAATATAATACTAATGTTTGCTCGTCTGTCATTTCAGCCAAATACTGCATAGTAATTAAATACTGTGCCCAATTCTGGAATACTGCACCATTACCACCGTAAGTTATTAATTCGTGTGGATGCTGCGCTACAGCATAATCCAGATTGTTGCTTAACATTAACATAATAGCCTGCGCTTGGCGCGATTTTGCAGGAAACTCATCTATTGAGCGTGAATATATTTTATAATCAGGACGGAAACGATGCATATATATACGACCGTATCTTTCTAATTCTTCAGCAAATTCCTTCGCTAATACCTCATGATGTTTTGTATCGAAATAACGTAAAGCATTTTTAATTGCTAATTTCTTTTCATTGATCGTTAAGATTTCCTTGCGTTTTGGCGCATGATTAATTTCCGGATCGTATTGTTTCGGAGAAGGCAATTCTGCAGGAATTCCTTGTAAAACTACTTTTTGAAATTCTTCTCTTGTCATTATAATTATTTTTTTGATTTTATTTTTTGGATTTACTTATGTATTGACTCACACTTCGACTCCCGATAGCTATCGGGACAGTGTGACAGAACTCTTAAAATAAAGTTGTCATATTGAGCTTGTCGAAATGAACAACTTTAATTAAGAAAATTATTATTCGCTATGGATATCTTATCCTCAATCTATTATCGGCTAAAAAAGGATGGCGTTGTTTCCGGTCCATATTAAAATCTTTTCGAACATTAAATTTAAAACAATGCCAAAAATACAAATTATGAGCTTATTAAGAAAGATAAAAATCATGATATGGCAAATAAGCATGACAAATCTTCTGAATTAATTCTATAGCACAGAATTTGATACATGCAGATATATATTTAAATTTGATAAATTACTAAATCTTTACAAATATGAAAATGAAAAAATCGTGGATTATTATAATTGTAATTGCTGTTATAGCACTTCTCTTTTATTCATCGATAAAAGGAACATACAATAAAATGGTAGCAATGGATCAAGCTGTTGTTTCGCAATGGGCTCAGGTTGAGAATGTATATCAACGTCGTGCAGATTTAATTCCAAATTTAGTTGCTACAGTAAAAGGGTATGCTGCTCACGAAAGTGAAACCTTAACAGGTGTTATTGAAGCAAGAGCAAAAGCAACATCAACAACGATTGATCCAACAAATTTAACTGCAGAAAATATGCAAGCTTTTCAACAGGCTCAAGGAGGTTTAAGTTCTGCCTTATCAAAATTAATGGTTGTTGTTGAACGTTATCCTGACTTAAAAGCAAATCAGAATTTTCTTGAACTACAATCACAACTCGAAGGAACTGAAAATAGAATTACAGTTGAAAGACAGAAATTTAATAACAGTGCACAAACATATAATACTTATATAAAACAGTTCCCAAAAAATATTTATGCTAACATTTTTGACTTTGACGAGAAAGCATATTTCAAAGCGCAAGAAAATGCAGAACAAGCACCTAAAGTAGAATTTTAATCATTAACATATGAAACCATCACAATTCTTTAACGAAGAACAAAAGAAATCGATTACCGATGCTATTAAAGAAGCAGAATTAAATACATCGGGAGAAATACGCCTACACATAGAATCAAGTTGCAAAGAAGATGTTTTAGATCGTGCAGCTTATATGTTTGAGAAACTTGCTATACATAAAACAGAATTACGTAATGGAGTTCTTTTTTATCTTTCGATAAACGACAATAAATTTGCTATTCTTGGCGATGCAGGAATTAATAAAGTTACACCCGATAATTTCTGGGAAGAAATAAAAGAAACCGTAATAAATCATTTTAAAAAATCCGAATTTGATATTGGATTAAGTACTGGGATTAAAATGACAGGACAAACATTAAAAAAGCATTTCCCATATCAAAAAGATGATGTAAACGAACTATCAGATGAAATTTCATTTGACGATAAATAATACTATTATGCGAAATAAAATCAAATATACAATACTGATATTGCTATCTGTAATTTCATTAAATACGATTGCTCAGAATTTCCCTGAAAAATCAAATCCACCAAGAATTGTCAATGACTATGCTAATTTTTTAAGTGCACAAGAAAATAATGCGCTTGAAAATAAATTGGTTCAATTTAACAATCAAACATCAAGTCAAATAGCCATCGTAATTGTAAAATCATTAGATGGATATGATATTGCGTCTTATGCATTTAGATTAGGTGATGAATGGGGTATTGGTCAAGAAGGAAAAGAAAATGGAATTTTAATTGTAGTTAAGCCTGGATATCAAAATTCAAAAGGTGATGTTACAATTGCAACAGGTTATGGAATGGAAGGTGCAGTTCCTGATGCTATTGCAAAAAGAATTATTGAAAATGAAATTATTCCATATTTTAAACAAGGAAAGTATTACAAAGGGCTGGATGAAGCAACAAACAGAATAATGGAATTAACCAGAGGTGAATACACAGCAGATCAATACAGAGAAGCAACTAAAGGTTCTGCAGGTTCAGCTATTCCAGGTATTGTAATCTTTCTAATTGTTATAATCTTCAGTTTTATTGGAAGAGCCAAGCGTGCACGTCATTACTCTGTTGGACATAATGTACCATTTTGGATTGCATTGGGAATGATGAGTTCAAATAGAAGTCATGGCGGAAGCTTTGGAAGCTTTTCATCAGGTGGCGGAAGCTTTGGTGGCGGAGGATTTGGTGGCTTCGGTGGAGGAAGTTTTGGTGGCGGAGGAGCAAGTGGAAGCTGGTAAATAATAGTATTTAGATTTTTAGTATTAAGATATTAGATAAAAAGACATTATATTATAATAAATCCTGCTGTTAAACAGCAGGATTTATTGTTTAAACCCAGTGTTTTAGAGGACAAGTTAAAAAACCTGATTTTTCTCCTTTTTTTTTGTAAAAAATTATTTTAATTATGCAGTGTATTTAAATAAGTAGATACATTAATAAAAATAGTTAAATAACTAATAATCATAAAGATATGTTTAATAAATTAATCGCAGCAATGCTACCATTCTTCCCAAAGAAGTTCGTATGGTTATTTTCCAAACCTTACATTGCAGGAGAAAATATTGATGATGCAGTAAAAGCTGCTAAAGATTTAAATTCAAAAGGTTGTATGGTTACCCTTGATATTTTAGGTGAATTTATCAAAACCTTAGAAGAAGCTGAAGCAAATACAAAAGAGTACATCGAATTAATTGATAGAGTTGAAAAAGAAAACATCGATGGAAACTACTCTGTTAAACCAACTATGTTTGGTTTATTAATCGACAAAGATGCTTGTTATAAATACATTCGCCAGATTGTTGTAAAAGCTGCTGAATATAACAACTTTATCCGTGTTGACATGGAAGATTCTCCATGTACAGATATGACAATTGAAATATACAGAAAATTAAAAGCTGAATTCCCTAAGAATGTTGGATTGGTGCTACAAGCATATATGAAACGTACACTTAGTGACCTTGAGAAATTAATGGATATTCATACAGAAGAAGTTCCTTTAAACTACAGATTATGTAAAGGTATTTATGTTGAACCTAAAGAAATTGCTTATAAAAAATATGAAGAAATTAATGAGCATTTCATTGAAGATATTGATTTCTGTTTAAAGAATGGTGTATATCCTGGTATTGCAACTCACGACAAACCAATCGTTGAAGGTTCGTATAAATTACTTGAGAAATACAACACACCAAAAGAAAAATACGAATTCCAGATGTTATACGGAGTTACTCCAAAATTACGTCAATCAATTCTTGACAAAGGACATCGTATGAGAGTTTATGTACCTTATGGGAAACAATGGTTCGGATATTCGACTCGTAGATTAAAAGAAAATCCAAAAATGGCAAATCATATTATGAAAGCTATTTTCTTTAAAGGATAAAATTAATGCTGCAGGTTACAAGCTGCATGCTGCAAAAAACACGAACATTTCAGTTCGTGTTTTTTTATTAAGTAATTTATTCTTCAATTTCTTTTAGAAGTTTTTTAATAGATAACCAAGTAGGTTTCATTTCTTTCACCCATGCAAAGTATGCTATTAAAATACTAGTTCCAATTACAAATATATATATACTTTGTACTCCTATAAGTATCTGCATTAAAGTAAACTTATCCTTAAAAGCCATATAAAATATCACAAAGGTTCCTGCTCCAATAAATAACATTGCAATTACAATTACAATTTCAATACTATACGATTTAGTTTGCCAAAAACGGTATCTTAGTTCGGCGTCTTCCAATACTTTTTTAACAGGTTCAAAATAATTTACTTCTTTTAATTTCTTATATGATTTCCTGAAATAATAAGTAAAAAGCATAAAGGCTAATACATAACAACCCCCAGCTACCTTATGGTACATTGTACTCATCTTAGGTAAAGGATTAAAAATAAAGAACCCTGCATAAAGAAAAATAAACACAAAGAATACTATTTGCAATGCTTTAGTAACCTTTCTATATTCTACATCCTGTTTTTGCATCTTTTTTATAAGTGCATCTGTATCTATATTTTTTGTTTCATCTTTTTTCATAACTACAATTTTATAAGTTTACTGATTGTAGAGCTTCTTTCAATTCATTTTTTATTCGATGAATTTTGACTCTAACATTTGGCTCTGTAATACCAATTACAGAAGCAATTTCTTTATGATTTACAGATTCTAAAACCAGTGTCATTATTATCTTATCTATAACTGATAGTTGATTAATTTGATTTTCAAGAACCTGAAAGAGTTTTTCCTTTTCTTTAACTAAGTTTTCATCTACATCCATAAAATTTTGCAAACTATTATCTTTTTGATCAAGAAAGATTTTTTGCCTTCGAATTTCTTTTTTTGCAAACCCCATAGCTGTATTTACAGCAACCCGATAAATCCAAGTACTTAATTGAGCATCTCCGCGAAAAGAATCAAGACTTTTCCATACATTAATGAGCACTTCCTGATACATATCCTTTTGATCGTCATCATTTATAGAATAATATCTGCAAATACTCATGATCCGATTTTCATTGTCTGCGATTACTTTTCGAAACTTTTCTTCTTTTTTATTCATTCCAAAAATTTATTTGTCTGCCTTTCCTCCTTCGGCGGATAAATTGGCAGATAGATTTGCTTATTTAGTATGCAGTAATTTAAAGATGTTACAATTTAAAATAAAAAAAAGCAGAAAAAATTTATTTCACTGCTTTAATGTAAATATATAAACGATAAAATCATTCTATAATTATTCCTTCATAAACACTATTAAATGCATTAAAATCAACATCACACCCTCCAATAATATAAATTTTATTATCAAAACACGTTACACCTGCGAACTGAATCCCTTTGGGAAGACTACTCGCCAATTCCCAATTCTTCTTCTTTACATTGTAAACAAAAACTTTATTGCTAACCGCTTGAGCTCCGTTTTCTATTGTGCTTCCCCCAATAATGAAAATTCTTTCGTTAATAACAGCTACTCCTGGTGCTAAAAGTGGTATTGGTATATTTGGCAACGATTCCCATTTGTCCAATTCAGGATTATAATAATTAAAAGCTGATGAAAACATATATCCTTTAGTTTGATCATATGCTCCTCCAATAGTATACAACTTATCATTTACCACCGCAACCTGCACTCCGTGTCTGGCTTCAGGCAAAGGATTCCCTTTTATCCATTTATTTTCTTCTATATTATAAATCTCAACAGTATTTGTAGCAATTATCGGTATTCTTAGCTTTGAATCTTCAGGAGGATTCATATCTCTTATTAATCCCCCAACAACATAAATTTCTTTTCCAATTCTTCCACAATCGATATGTTGGCGCGGAATAAGCAATGAACTTAATGTTTTCCAGTCGTCTTCTTCAGGCAAATAACAATCATTACCAGGTAAAAGAGTATCTCCGCCAATTACAAAAATTCTATTTTCAAAAGAAGCTATCGCAAAATTTGACCGACCAATAGGAATCTTCTCTTTAACTTGCCATTTATCTTCTTGTGGATCATATTCATAATTGGAAGTTTCCCACGATTCTTCTGTTTCTGTACAATAACCACCAATATAATATATCCTCCCATTGCTTGCAACTGCTTTACCATTTCTGTGTGCTAATGGCAAATCTGCTTTTAAAACCCAGTTAATTTTATAAACTGTATCGTTTAAATTAGATTTATTTATTGGATTTGAAGCAAGATTATTTGCTATAAATATTAATTGTAAGATAGAAAGTTGAGCTAAAGATTTTAGTATTATTTTCATTTTATTTTTTTATGCAAATTACTTAATAAGTTGCTATAAATCAATAATAAATAATCAATTCATAAAATTTTATACTACTAAAATTATCATATCATAACAGCTTCTCTACCTTACATGCCGTAAGCTTAAAAGCAGCTATTTTTGAGAATGGATCTAAATCGCTACGAGTTAATCTGTTTACAGGTGATTCCGAGAAATGCCATGGCATAAACAATTCACTTTCTGCCACCTGATCACTTGCTCTCAAGGTCGTTTTCAGTTCTCCTTGTTTTGATGTTACTTTTACTCGTTCGCCATCAGTAAAACCAAATTTAATAACATCTCCTTCGTTCATTAAAACATACGACTCGTTAATAAAATCAGTTAATGATTTATTCTTTCGCGACATAGTAGCAGTGTGATAATGATAAAGTAGTCGTCCACTATTTAATATAAAAGGGAAATCTTTGGAAGTCCTTTCCTTTTGTGCAACATACTCAACTGGGAATAATATTCCTTTACCATTTGGAGTATTAAACTTATCTAAGAACAGTGTACTTGTTCCAGGATGATCTTTAGATGGACATGGCCACTGAATTCCCTGATGCTCGATTCTATCGTATGATATTCCAGTCATTATTGGAACAGCTTGAGCAATTTCATCAAATATTTCTGAAGCATTGTTATATTTCCCAATATTACAACCCATTCGTTCAGCAATATCTACAATAATCTTCCAATCTTCACGAGCTTCTCCCGGCGATTCAACTGCCTTACGAACTCTTAAAACACGGCGATCACTATTTACAAATGTTCCTTCTTTTTCTGCAAAACTTGCAGCTGGTAATATGACATCGGCATAAGGAGTTGTTTCTGTATGGAAAATATCCTGTACAACCACAAAATCCATTTTCTTAAGAGCCTTTTCTGTATGATTCAAATCAGGATCAGTAAGCATAGGATTTTCGCCCATAATGTACAAGCCTTTCACTTTTTCGTCGTAAGCTGCATGCATTATTTCAACAGTTGTTAAACCTGGTTTCCCTGATAAACTTTCATAATCGGTATTCCATAACTTGGCAACACGTTTTCTGTTTTCATCATTTGTTATTGGAATATATCCGGGGTATACAATTGGCGAACATCCAACATCAGTGGCACCCTGGACATTATTTTGTCCACGTGGTGGATCAATACCAGCTCTCTCCTTGCCTATTTGCCCAGTAATGAGCATCATATTAATTAAAGAAAATACATTGTTTGTACCAGTAACTTGCTGACTCATCCCCATTCCTGTTGCTATCATTGATGTTTCCGCATTAGCATACATTCTTGCTGCAGCTATTATTTTATCTTTTGGTACTGAGGTCAATTCTTCGGTTTTTTCAGGAGTATATTTTTCAACCAACTGCTTCAATTCTTCAAAAGCTTCCATTCCCCTATCCACACGAGAACTAATAAAATCTTTATCAATTAAATTTTCTTTAATAATAACTTGAATCATTCCATTTAATAGAGCAACATCAGCACCCAAACGTGGTTGCAACCATATATCTGCATATTTTACCAATGGAGTCCAACGTGGATCGCAAACAATTATTTTATTCCCTTTTTCTTTCCCTTGCTTTACATAAGTGGCTGTTACCGGATGTGTTTCTATGATATTATTACCTGTAACAAACAAACAATTGGTTGTTGCAAAATCTTCTATCGAATTACTCCCTGCTCCATCGCCAATTGATTTTAGCATGGCAGTAACCGTTGATGCATGACATAAACGCGTACAATAATCAATATTATTGGTTCCAAATACAACACGTATCAACTTTTGAAATAAATAATTATCTTCGTTGGTACATTTTGCCGAAGCATATCCTGCTAAAGCATCATTCCCAAATTTTTCTTTTATTTCTCCAAATTTACTTGCAATTAAATTAAGTGCTTCATCCCAACTGGCTTCAACAAATTCGCCGTTCTTCTTTATTAATGGAGTTGTTAATCGCTCAGGACTATTCACAAAATCGTAACCAAATCGACCTTTTACACAAAGTCTTCCATCGTTTGGAAGAATTCCTTCTACTCCATCCGATCGAACAATTTTTCCATCTTGAATTGATAATTCCAATTGACAACCAACGCCACAATAAGGACAAGTTGTAATAACTTTCTTATCAATCTCATTAATATTTATTTCACTTCGATGCGGTTTTTCTACAATCGCTCCAGTAGGACATAACTGAACACATTCACCACATCCATCGCATTCAGATTCTTTCCATTGATCAAATCCAGCGATTATATAAGATGTAATTCCTCGCTCTGAGAATGATAAAACATTTTTCCCTTGCACTTCATCACATCCTTTTATACATCTAAAACACTTTATACATTTCGATGCATCGTAAGTTAAAACCGGAGAACTTTCATCTTTCTTATATCCTAAATCTTTACTAATATTTGGGTATTTTCTATTCTCCTTCTTATCCAAACCGTAATGTATTACCCAATCTCTAAATTCGTCTGTATAAGTTTCATCATAAGAATCATTATGTTCTGCTAATAAATAATCTAAGGTGTGTTTTCTTGTTTCTTCCAGTTCTTCGTCAAATGCAATAATCTTCATTCCTTCTTTAACAGAAACGGTGCATGACATAACTAATCCTTTAGTGCCTTTTATTTTGGCAACACATAAACGACATGCACCTGTTGGTGAAAGTTTCCGATGATAACAAAGACTTGGGATCTTTATTCCGTTAACGTGTGCAACTTGTAAAAGATTGGCACCCTCTTGTGTTTGTATTTTTTTTCCGTCTATTGTTATATTAACCATTTGGGTCATTTTCAATATTTCTTTTTTAAAACTGATCCTTAAAATAACGTACCAAACTTCGAATTGGAAGAATTGGAGATTGTCCCAATGGACATAATGAAGTTTTAGCAATGTATTCCGATTCAGATAACATTTCTTCCAGAATTGCCTTCTTTTCTGATGGATTTTCTTTTGCTTTTTTCATCAAATTAACCAAATGAGCTGTTCCAATTCTACAAGGAACACATTTACCACAAGATTCATGTTTAAAAAAATCCATGATAGAATAAGTAACGTCAAAAATGGATTTATCTTCACCCATAACCATAATAGCTCCGGATCCTAACACTGCACCTTTTTCTTTTAAAGAATCAAAACCAGTTGGAATATCCAAAACAGATTCATCTATAAAAGTTCCAGCAGCACCGCCTAACAAAACAGCTTTTAATTTTTTACCATTTTTCATTCCTCCGGCCAAACCGTAAATAAGTTCTCTTAAAGTTGTTCCCATTTCAACTTCAAAAAATCCTGGATTAGTTACGTCTCCACTTATTGTAAATATTTTTGTGCCTGGTGATTCTTCTGTTCCTATTTTACTGTACCACTCAGCTCCCATCCCAACAATTGTTGGTACTGTAGCCAGAGTCTCAACATTATTTACAAGTGTAGGAAATCCTAAAAGACCTTTTTCGGCAGGGAATGGTGGTTTAATTCTTGGATAGCCCCTTTTACCTTCAAGAGATTCTAAAAGAGTAAGTTCTTCACCACACAAATAAGATCCTGCTCCTAATCTTATTTCAACATCAATCGAGAAAAAAGATTCAAAAATATTTTTACCGATAAACCCTTTTTCTTTAGCATCTTTAATTGCTTTTTCTAATAATTCTATTGATTTGTAATATTCTCCTCTTATATAAATAAATGCTTTGTTAGCTCCAATCGCATATGCAGCTATTAAAATTCCTTCCAATAAAAGGTGCGGATCATTTTCCATGATAATCCGATCTTTGAAAGTTCCTGGTTCACCTTCATCTGCATTGCAAATCAAATACTTCTGTTCACATCTAAGACATGATTCACTGGTAAATTTTTCTTTCAGACCTGCAGAAAAACCGGCACCACCACGTCCTCGAAGACTTGAATTCAACATTTCATCAATAATCTCAATATGATTACGGTTTACAGCACTCTCCAGAACTTTATATCCTCCCTCATTGATATAATCATCAATGCTTTCAGGATTAATTTTTCCCAGATTTTTCAAGGTTATTCTTTTCTCCGATATCACCTTAATATTTATTTATATTTTTCAAAAATTGATTTTAAATTTTCTGTATTCAGATTACCAATTACATCTTCGTTGATCATCATTCCTGGAGCAGTATCACATCTACCTAAACACTCTGACAATTCCAAAGTAAATTTTTTATCATTAGTTGTTTCGTCTTCGTCTATTAAAAGCAAATCTTTTATTTCTTTAATTATTTCTGTTGATTTCTCCATATTACACACCGGGGAATTACATACCCGAACAATATATTTACCTCTTGGCTTTAAACTAAACATTGTATAATAAGATGCAACACCATAAACATGACTATAAGTAATATTCAAATAAATTGCCACTTCTTTCAAATTGCCCAGGTCCAAATAATTCTGTGGATTATTATTTTGTAAAGCATGTAGAATATTGATCAAATTATCCTTATCCTTTTTAAATTGCTTTAAGATTTCTTTTCGTTCCATTCTTACCTAATCGCTTTTTACATTTTAAGAATTCATTTTTTCAACTTTTATTGCACAAACTTTCGTTTCAGGAATTTTAGACACCGGATCAATTGCGCAATTTGTTAATTCGTTTGTTCTTGTTTCGTGAAAATGAAACGTAAGCGATGCTACACCCTGTGGACAAATATTTGTAATTTTAGCTTTTACTTTTACTTTGCCCCGTCTTGATTTTACTGTTAGATATTCTTCATCTTTAATACCCATTTTTTCTGCATCGGCAGGATTAATTCGTAAAAATTCTTCACCATCCAAAATCTCCAATCCTTCAACTCTACGAGTCATTGTTGCAGTATGATAATGATAAAGACTACGATCAGTTGTTAGTAATAATGGATATTCGGTATCTGGTAATTCTATTGAGGCTTTATAAACCAATGGAAACAACTTTCCTTTTCCTCCTGATCGGGCAAATTTTTCAGTATGCAAAAATTTTGTTCCAGGATGATCTTCGTTCGGACAAGGCCATTGTAAACCTTCATTTTCAATCCTACTGTATTTAACTCCCTGATAACTTGGTGTAACACGATTAATTTCATCCATAATTTCTTCTGATGATTTAAAGTCGAAGCCTTTTGCTCCTAATCGCTTAGCAATTTCGCAGGCAATCCACCAATCATGCTTAGCGTCTCCCGGCGAATCAATAGCCTTTCTTACTCTTTGAACCCTTCGCTCTGTATTTGTAAAAGTACCATCTTTTTCAGCAAATGATGTTGCAGGAAGTACCACATCGGCATAGTGAGCAGTTTCGTTAAAGAATATATCCTGAACAACAAAAAAGTCCAGTTTATCAAGAGCTTTTTTAACATGATTTGCATCCGCTTCACTAATAATTGGGTTTTCTCCAACCTGATAAAGTGCTTTGATATTTCCTTTTTCTATCTGATCAAAAAACTCGGTATGAGTTAGTCCATTATTAGAATTGAGCTTTACACCCCAATGAGATTCAAATTTTGCCTGAATTTTCGGATTTGATACTTTTTGATACCCGGAGTAAACATCGGGAAGTGCACCTAAATCGCAAGCACCCTGAACATTATTTTGACCTCGTAATGGATTTACTCCTGCTGACTCTTTACCAATATTCCCGGTAAGAAGTGCAATATTACTTACGGCTAAAACATTGTCGGTTCCATGTGAATGCTGAGTTATTCCCATTGCATAAACCAATGATGATGGCTTATTTATAGCATAAATTCTCGCAGCTTCTATAATCTTTTCTTTTGGTACTCCAGTAATCTTTTCTGTCGTGTCTAAATCAAATTCATCTAAAGATTCTTTAAAAGCATCGTAATCTTCGCACCTTGATTTTAAGAATCCCTTATCTTCTAATTTTTCATCAACAATAACTTTCATCATTCCCATGAGTAACACCACATCTGTTCCCGGTTTCTGCTGCATAAAAACATCTGCGAACCGACACAAATCAATTTCTTTTGGATTAGCAACAATAATCTTAGCACCTTTTCTTTTCGCTTCTTTTATATGAAGGCCAATGATTGGATGTGCGGCTGTTGTATTTGAACCTATAGAAAATATTGTAGATGCATTTTTAAATTCATCAATTGAATTTGTCATAGCACCACTTCCTAAACTTTGAACTAATCCAGCAACTGTAGGTGCATGACACAATCGAGCACAATGATCTATATTGTTTGTGCCCATTACAGCACGTGTAAATTTCTGAATTACATAATTATCTTCGTTTGGGATTTTAGCAGAACTAAGTGCTGCAAATTTATCTCCCTTCGCATTTTTAAACTTACTTGCTATAAGATCAAGAGCTTCATCCCAGCTTGATTCCACAAATTCACCATTTTTCTTTATCAATGGTTTCGACAATCTGTCAGGATGATTAACAAAACTATAACCATACCTTCCTTTAACACAAAGTCGTCCTTTATTTACAATGCTATCACGATCTCCTCTTGAGCTTACAATAGTATTTCCTCTAACTCCCAAAAATATATTACATCCAACACCACAATAAACACAAACAGTTTTAACTTCTCGTGTCGGAAGGCGATTTTCTTTCACATAAAGTGCTCCAACAGGACATCTTACCACACATTCGCCACACGATTCACATACGGAATCCTTAATAGGTCTATTACCAAATGTACTTATAATGGTGTCAAATCCTCTGTAACCATAGTCAAGAGCATTTACTCCCTGTACTTCATCGCAGGTACGCACACATATTCCGCACATTATGCATTTATTGTGATCAAGAGCAAAGAATGGATTTGATTCATCCTTCTCTATATAATCTTTGGTGGGACGT
>DAOWGM010000057.1 GCA_030637515.1 Bacteroidales bacterium | reverse complement strand
GATCATAAAAACGAGGCTTTTCACCCGTTTTATTAATTTTAACATTTGTAAAGTTAATGCTCTTACGTTGCGTATAATCTTGAGCAATATTTTTTATAGAATCTTTTTCTGATTTTGTATCTACACTATTTAGCGCATCATCAAGAGTAATGTCAGGGTCAAGAGGATTGTATTCTGGGTTTATAAATGTTTCGGCATATCCTGCATAAACAGGTATGCTAATATTTGATTTTTCAGGGAAGAACTTTCCTAAATCAAGATTAGTAGAAACATCATATTCAAGAACTTCTTCTTTACTACGTTCGTTAACTTTTTTCTCAATACTCCCAAATCCAGGAGTGCTTATACTTCCTGCAAGGTTAATTGTACCAAGGTCAGCCAGCTTTGTTGAAACACGCCCTCTTGCAGCCCAGCCACCATCTTCTTTAAAGTCAGAAAGTCGTAATTCATTTACCCATATTTCTCCTGATTTTGACATTCCATCATCATCAGATATTGTATTACTTTGCTTGCTTGGGTTTCGTATCCCAATCATAATAGTAACTACATTACTTAAATTTGGATTACCTCGTACTGATAATCGAGTATTATTTTCTTTAAAAACGGAGTAAACAGAGTTGTAGGTAAAAACAGTATTAGCTTGTCTTAATTCTTCATTTCTGGCTTGTTTTACGTTAACAAGTTCGTCTAATATGATTTCAATATTATTTTCAATTGGCCAAACTTCATCACGGCTGTAATTATCGTAATTTCCAGGAGGAGTTATTACCAACGGAAGCTCGTATTCATAATAGTTGCCTTTATAATCTGTTCCCAGGCGAATAAAAACCCGAAGGTCTTCATCATTTAATATTTCATCTTCTTTGGCTTCAGCATGAACATACATTTTTAATTTTTCATACTGTCTTATATCAAGGTTTATTGTTTTATAGGCAGCACGTGCATCACCATCATCAAGATCATCAACTTTAAGAACCATTGACTGTTCGTTTAACTGACGAAGTTGTGGATTTGTAGGATCAATAACTCTGTCAACTCCAGGAGGTAAAACATAATTATTATTTTCTTCAATATTTACTGAAGCTATATCCAGATTTCCAACAGAAGGTTCGGGGCTGGAAAGGCTTTCGTGTCCTTCCATTAAAGAAAATTCATATTTTCGCCATTCGCTTCGAACAAGCTCAAGCTTAGCAAAACGAAGAATTATACTGTCGCTAAATTCGTTCATGAACATTCTCATAAATCGAATTGACTTAAAATCTTGGATAGCGCCAACAACTTCATCAGGTTGTCTTACTGGTATTCTAAACTGATACCATGCAATTTTAACATCCTGTTCTCCATTTGGAAGATCTACATTATGTCCCCATACTTTATCAACAATGTAATTTTGACCTACTTCCATAGCACTAGGACTCAACTCAACTTTATACTGAAAATAACTTTCTGTTTCACTTAAAGTTCTGTCTTTATTTATATCTTCTGTATTTGGAGTCTTCGTAGAAAGTTCCGTTGCAGCACCTGAAGAGTTGCCGTCAAGCCCATTATACTTTTTATATCTCTCAAGGATACTAAGTTGTAATGCTTCATAATCTCCTCCTGTGAAATAATGAAAGTTATCATTTGAAGGATCTTGCTTGAATTCCTCTAAAGCATTATCATCGGTAATAATATCTTCGAGTTCATCTGTATAACTTTTGAAAAAGACTTTTTCATCTGTATCGCTTAAACCGTCAAGACCAATATCTTGCGCTCCTATGTCTTGAAATGACTCAACAATAATATCATTTTCAGGAACTTTACCCCAAATTGTTTCAGTAAGTTTGCTTTCATCGCCATCAATGGGAATTCCGCTCTCAAATGAAATTCTTGAATCTCTTAATATGTCCTCTGAAACATTTCCAAGGTTAAAATATAAATTACCACCTGATCTGTTTGTAGAATCATAAACAAAAGGATCCATTAACCAAAATTCAATATACTCAACATTGGCCGCTTCAAAATCTGTTGTTGAAAGTTCTCGCATAATTCCGCCCCAACGGGTTTCCGGACATGTTAATTTACCGTTTTCGTCAAGACCATATGCAAAACTACTTGTGTCGCCATTGGTTACATAATTGTATGGACCTCTTTCTTCAGGGTAATATGCAATATTCAGAACCTGTAAAGCAGTAGGAACAGTTGTTTCAGAATCTTTATTTGGGAATATTTCTTTTTCGTAAATTTCTCTAACAAAGTGATTTGATTGCTGGTCAGCATCATTTTTTATATGACCTGGTGTTGTTGATGTATTGCGTAAGAATAAAGGGTCGATTTTGTACCATGCAATTTTTGCTCTATTGTAACCATTAACCAAACTGTTAGGAACTGACACTTCTGGAAAATTATGGTCTTGATTTTTTGGTGTACTTGCCAAAACCCAGGCACTAAAATTTTTCATATCTAGAGAGGTTTCGCTTCCCTCGAAATCATCGATATATGCATTGCCTTCATCTTCAATTACACTCGAATGACCCGGAATAAGCTGTGCAAATTCTGCATCAAGCATTAATGATGATGTTTCTTTGGTTTCAATAAATGGAAGCTTGTCAACCAAAGATGTAATAAATTGAGATTCTGTTCTATATGATGTGTTCAATCCCCAAATAGTATTTGAAATGGGCTCATCGCCAATGGATACTTTCTGAGTTAAAGGCCGTTCTGTTAGGTTCATTACCGTTGCTCCAATATTGAAATTGTCGGAAACCTGATAGTTTAAATGAGTTCCTAAAAGAGTTTTGGTTTGTATGCTATATAATGCATTACTTTCAAGAGATATTTGAAGAGGAGTGCCAGATTCTAACAAACCTTTGTCAATAATTTTAACTCGCCCCAGATTATAATCAACAGTATACTCTACATTTTCAGTTAGTTGTCTTCCTCCTGCCATAACTTTTACTGATCCTTGAGGAATGTTTATAGCATTTAGCATTATTTCGGAACTGGAAGCAGACTTATATTCTCCACGCAGTTTGAATTTATTTCTTTCAGCAATTAATCGAGCATATGTTAAGGTAGTATCATAAAGTTCCTGAAAAACATATTTTTTAGCTATGGTTTCACTATCAAATTGCTTTTTTAGATGACTTCCAAAAGGTTCCAGAACAGGAAATATTATTCTTCCGTTCGATGCATTTACGGTAATTCCATCAACAAAATCAAATCTTCCATCAGGCGATGCATCTAATTGAGAATTTAAATTGTCAAGATTTAGAACTTTTAAAAGGATTGTTTTATGTATTTTTCCTTCGGGAATAAAGTTCAGGGCATTCCCCGTTTTATCATCTTGGTATAAAACATCTAATATAAAATCATCTTTGTTAACCTGATATGCACCTATAGCATAAATATTTTTCATCATTAAATCCCAGTTAGGAAGGGAAGGAGTTAAGCTGGTTCCTTTTAAAAGTTTAGCCATTAAAAAAGGACTTGTTTCTTCTTCTCCTGTGCTTATTCCATCTGTAGAAAAATCTCCAACCTGATAACGCGTTCCTCCTACATCATACTCAAATACAACAGCAAGAATTTCGTCAGAGTTTAAAGATGTGTTTAACGAAATGTATCCGAGTCTTTCATTAAGATCAAATTCATTTTCTTTTAATTTTCGGGCACTTCCAATTTTTTCAAAATCCTGACCGGATTTAAAATTGTTACCTCCCCAATTGGTCTCCAAGAGATTTCCGATGTTATTGAAATTTCTTGTTACATCGAAAGAATAAATACTACTGTAAAGGTTGTTGCTTGTGTTTTTAGGCAATGTATCAGAAGTCATTACCTGTATAAAATCACCAGCAAATTTTTTGGTGCTTTCACCTAAATCAAGTAGAGCAAGAATATTCCTGTTTTCATCGTTTTTACCAACTTTATTTGTAATCCAAACTTCAATCTTTGTAATTGTCACAGCTGATTTTATGACAGGAAGCTCTTCAAGAGCTTTATCATAATTGTCTCTGAAATACTGAGCGAGAAAGAAGTGTCGATTTGCATCATACTCATCTGCCTGTAGTTCAAATTGTTGTGTTTGTGCACCGCCTTTTACTTCAATTGTCTTTGTTTCTCCTTTTTGTTGCGAAAAAACACTGGTTACCGTTAATTTCCCAAACTGAAGTTCTGTTTTAATACCAAATAAACTTTGACTACCTGTAATTAAAGATCCCGGAAGAGGAAGAGTAACATTACCTGCTTCAATTCTTTTTATTATTTCGTCTTCTTTTCCTATGTATTCAAGCTTAGTTTGGTTTTCGAAATCAAAAGTTGCTTCTGTATTATAATTAATACCAAGTTTAATTTTATCACCGATAGTTCCGGTAACATTCATCATAATTTTTTCTTCAAAGTCGAATGTTGTAGTTTTTCGGAGATTTTCAGAGATAGTAGGATTCTCGTTATTGTTTATATTGATTTTAAATATTAATTCGGCAGAACCCATTGGAACTATGTTAATGGCATTACTTCCAAAAACTTTATCGAAAGCTTCACCTCCAAATCTAAGATTAGGAAAAAGTCCGATTTGAGCATCCATACTTTCTCCTTTTGCTCTTTGTCTCCAATAATTTCTTAGTGATTGTTCAAACTGATAATCCTGATATTCTTCTAATGTCATTCTGCTTGAAGGGCGATAATCGTAATTACCAATTTTTTGGGAGATAATATATTCGTTTGTAGAAGGGTCATATTCTACCGTATCTTTTATATTTGAAGGATTCTTAAGGTATAATGGTGATTCTTCAGGACTTTGGGTGTCATATGTTTCTTGATCTTTAAACTGAAATTTGAGAGAATCATCAGTTTGAACAAGTGATTGAAAAAGATACAAAGATCGGGCTGGAGCATGATTGCCCCAAACCATTAATATAATAAAAAACAGTCCTGTATATATAAATAACTTTCTCAATATCAGGTAGAGTGCTATATTCTTTTCAGAGATTCTTTAATGAGCATTTCAACAGAAAGATCATTCTTCTCTTTAAGAATTCCATTAATAATTTTTTCGACTTTAACTTTAGGAAAACCTAACATTACTAGAGCAGATAACGCTTCCTGTTGAATTGTATTGTCCAGACGAACAGGAATTTGATCACCATCAGCAATTCTCCCCACTTTATCGCGCAAATCAATAATAATTCTTTCCGCAGTTTTAGCGCCAATTCCTTTTACACTTTTCAGTAAAACAATGTTATTTTCAATAATTGCATTTTTAATTTCATCAGGAGATAAAGAAGATAGCATTACTCTGGCAGTATTTGCACCTACACCTGAAACCGATATAAGATTCAAAAATATTTCTCTTTCTTTTTTGTCAAAAAAACCAAATAATTGATGTGAATCTTCTCTTATTACTTCATGAATAAAAACTAAACAGTTTTTTTTATCTGAAATACTGGAATAAGTATTAACCGAGATGTTAATATGATACCCAATATTTTGATTTTCAAGAACTAAGTGAGCTGGTGATATCTCTATAATTTCCCCTTTTATAAAATCGTACATATTGCTTTGTAAAAATATGTTAAAAATACACAAATATAAGGTTTTGAAAAATCTGTGAAAGTATTTATTTGTTGAAATTCAATAAATGAGGATTTAAATAAAAAATTTGCATCCTAAATTATTTTGGTTAATTTGGTGTTTATTATTTTTTCACCTCTAAAATAACAGATGAGATATTTATTGATATTGTTAGGTCTTTTATTGTTCTTTTACAATCCAATTTACGGGCAAATTGCGGATAAAAATTTACAGCCTGTGGAATTAGCAGAAGATAAATTAGAAATACCTGTTATTATTTTGGAAGGAATTGATATTAAAAAACTTGAAAAAGAAGATAAGGAGCATTTAAATTCAGGCTTAAAATCATTTAGATACGCAGAAAATATTTTGGTAGATATTGATACTGAAAATGATGGTATATGGATCGATCTACCTGATGGAGGAAGAGTATGGTTTGTTAAAATAAAATCACCGGGAGCTTATTCATTAAGTGCTCTGTTTAATCATTACAGGATACCACGAGGTGCAAAATTGTTTATTTATAATTCAGAAAAGAGTCATATACGCGGAGCCTTTACATATAATAATAATAAATCGAATTACTTTTTACCTACAGCTCCCGTAAAAGGAGATGAAATAGTTGTAGAATATTATGAACCGCAGAACATAGAATTTGAAGGTGAACTTCATATTGCTTCTATTGCACATGATTATAAAGATGTTCTTAATTATATTTCAAAAGATACAAAGGGATTTGGAGGTTCTGGAGCTTGTAATGTAAATATAAATTGTGACACAGATCCAATGTGGCAATTGGCAAAACATTCCGTATGCAAAATAACATATAATGGTTGGCTGTGTACGGGAGCGTTAATTAATAACGTAAATAGCGATGGACATCCATATTTCTTAACTGCAAATCATTGTATAAATAATGATTACGATGCTTCAGAAGCCATTTTTTATTTTAATTATGAAAGTCCAGATTGTTCTAATACTAATGGACCAGAAGATCAAACCGTTGCTGGTTCGATAATTATTGCAAATCCGGGAGAATACACCCTAGATTTTACTCTTCTTGAATTAAGTACTGCACCTCCTTCTGAATATAAACCTTATTATGCAGGATGGAGTAGAGACATTGCAGATCCTTCAAGTGTTACATCTATACATCATCCGAGCGGTGATATTAAAAAAATCACAAAATCTTATGATGGTGCAACTACCGCAGATTATGGCGAAGGTTATACAAATTTCACACATTGGTGGATAGATGAGTGGGATGAAGGAACAACTGAAGGAGGTTCTTCAGGATCTCCATTGTTTAATCAAAATGGTGAAATAATTGGAGATTTAACTGGTGGCGATGCAAGTTGTAGTTATAATTTTAATGATTATTATCTTCAGTTTCATCATGCATGGAAAGATTATTCTGAACCAGATAAAAGTTTGAAAACATGGCTTGATCCCGGGAACATTGGTGTTGTTTCCAATGAAGGGTATCTCCCTTATGATACAGTTCCTTCACATTTAAAAGCATCTTTAACAGATACCGTTGTGAACTTAGTTTGGAACAAGGTAGTTGATGAAGCAATTATTGATTTTTATAAAATTTATAGAAACTCAGAATTTTTAAGCAATTCTGCAAATACCAATTATGATGATATTGCAGCATATAAGGATAGTATTTATATGTACTATATTACTGCAAAAATTACTGCAGGAGGTGAAACAGATTCATCCAATATTGTATATATAAGATCAATGGATCCCTTAACAACAGAATATAATGAAGATCTTGAGGGTCAGGTTTCAATACCTCCACAGTGGTATGAAGAAAGGTCAAATGATGCAATTGGATGGGAGTTTAAAACAGGAGGATTTGCTACTATTATGGATACTGCTTTTGAAGGGGTTGTAAATGCATATTTTTATAATGTGTCAGGAGAATCTTCAAAACTTGTTATGCCCCGGTTTGATTTTTCAGGCAATACCAATGTAGTTTTATCATTTTATATTCACAACAGTGAGTTGAGTGGTGATATTCACGAATTAAAAGTGTTGTATAAAAAAAATGATTTAAGTGAATGGAAGGAAATAAGAACATATAATTCTGATACGCCTGTTTGGACAAAAAAAACAATTTCATTGCCAGAGCTTACTAATAATTATCAAATTGCTATTGAAGCAATTGGTTTGGGTGGTCATGGAGTATGTCTTGATAGCATTGTAATAAAAGAAGACGGGAATTATCTCACTCCTACTTTTAGTGTAGATAAGGATTCTGTGTGTATGAATGATGATGTTATTTTTTCAACATCATTGAATGGAGCGAATAGTTTTAAATGGGAATTTGGAAATGGAGCTGTGCCATCTACAAGAAGCGGTAAAGGACCACATACTGTAAGTTATTCAACTGGTGGAATTAAAACCGCAAAATTAATAGTAAACGATACGTATACAAAAGAAAAAATTAATGCCGTGGCCGTTTTTGATATTCCTGTTGCAGCTTATGAGGTTGTAGGGAACATCCTTACATCAAATTCACCATTTGGAAATCAATGGTATTTGGCAGGAAATCCTATTGATGGAGCAACAAAACAAACCTATGAAATCGTAGAGGATGGAAATTATTTTGTAGAAGTTTGCAGTTCACAATCTATTACAAGATTTCTTGTAGTTGATGGTATAGAGGAGGTAGAATTAGATAAAACTGACTCAGAAATGGGTTCTAAAATATCCATTTATCCTAATCCAAATTCTGGAACATTTACATTAAAAATTAATTCAGATATGGATGGTAACTTGAATAATATTAATTACGAGATTATTGATATTACAGGTAGAGTTCTTCAAATAGGCAAGTCAAACCTGTCTGATAATGAGTGCTTTATTAATACAGAGATTCTTAATGAAGGAATATATTTTTTAAAAGTCAATTTTTCAGATAAGTATTTTACTACCAAAGTAGTTATAAAAAAATAGAGCTATTTAAAAAATAACTCTATTTAGTTTTATATCTGAATTGCTATTTACTTAACTGTATCTACGGCAATTTTTAAAGCATCTTCCAGCATTTGGGTATCTGGTTCAGGAATGAAATTGTTTTTCATCATCATATCAATTGTGCCTCTTGTTTGTTTTATATCTTCCATAGTGCGATTAAATACTTCGTCCCAAGTCATTTCTACTCTTGCAACGCCATTTTTAATTGCTTCCATGGCAACATCAGCTGCTTCGTGCGCAAACACTTCAGTATCGTCCATTTTTGGCATTATATTATCAGGACTTATGCCTTTCTTTTCAGCATAATCAGCCATTGAATACGCTGCAACAATAGCCATTTCATCGGTTATCTTACGTGCTTGAACTAGTAGAGCTCCTTTTAAAATTCCCGGAAATCCTAATGAATTATTTACTTGATTAGGGAAGTCTCCTCGACCAGTTGCCACAATATATGCACCGGCTTCTTTGGCTGCATAAGGATATATTTCAGGAACAGGATTTGCGCATACAAAAACAATAGGTTTGGTTCCCATATTTTTTATCCATTCCGGCTTAACAGTATCTGGTCCTGGTTTACTTAATGCTATTAACACATCAGCATCTTTACAAGCTTCAAGTACGTTGTCAATCTTATTTGGATTTGTCTTTTGGCAAAGTTCCCATTTACGATAGAATCTTTTGTCTGCTTTTATATCATCACGATCTTTATGTAAACTTCCTTTAGAGTCAAACATGATCACTTTCTTTGGATCGGCACCTGCTTGTAATATTAATCTTGCGATTGTTGCATTAGATGCACCCGCACCATACATCACAATTTTAATATCTTTCATGTCCTTTTTTACAATACGCAAGGCATTAATTAAACCTGCAAGTGTTACAGATCCTGTTCCTTGTGCGTCATCGTGCCATACAGGAATATCACACTCTTCTCTTAAAGTATCTAAAACTTTATAACAGTTTGGTTGCGATATATCCTCAAGATTTACAGCTCCAAAACTTGGTTGTAACATTTTTACAAATTCAATAATTTTATCAGGATCATGTTCTCCTTTATCGTTGTAACTATCAACGCATAAAGCTACGGCATCAACACCAGCAAGATATTTCATTAAATATGCTTTACCTTCCATAACACCTAATCCTCCTGGAGGCGTGCAATCACCATCACCTAAAACTCTTGTTGAGTCTGAAACAACCGCAACCATATTACCACGATTTGATAACTCAAAGGAAGTATCGTTATTATCTCGAATAGATGTAGATACTTTTGAAACACCTGGAGTATAGTAAACATTAAACCAGTTAAAACCATAAATACCTGCTTTTGGAATGGTTTGCATTTTTCCTCCATAAAACTTATGACTTGATAAAGCCAACTCTTTTAAGAAAACTGTTTTGGCTTTAGCTATTTGTTCCTGAGTAAAGTCTTCAGGGAATAATGCATCTAAATTTTTTAAGGAAAGATCAATCTTTGACATGGGAACCTCCGTATTTTATTTTAGTTTGTAATTTTTGGAAAAAGGATACTAAACAAAAATACTAAATTATTTACCTTAATAACAGAGCTAATTTGATCTTAATCCTCTGATTATTATGTTGTATAACATTAATAAAAAAGGGTTGGCAGTTTTGCCAACCCTTAGGTAAAATTATATAGAATTTTACTCTTGATCTTTATCGGAAATTTCGTAATGTTGAAGTGGATCTTTTGAAATTTCTTTAAATTCGGTTCTGTTTCTGTAAATATCACAGGCAAGATATATAGCATTTCTAAACGAAATTTCAGATGCTTTGCCAAGTCCGGTAATTTCATATGCAGTTCCATGTCCTGGAGATGTTCTAATAAAATCAAGCCCAGCTGTATAATTAACACCTGAATTAAAAGCTAAAGCTTTAAAAGGCGCCAAACCTTGATCGTGATACATTGCTAAAACAGCATCAAATTTCTTGAAGTTATCGCTTCCGAAGAATCCATCAGCAGGATATGGTCCAACAGCTAAAATTCCTTCTTCTTTTGCTTTTGCAAGTGCTGGTATAATTATTTCAACTTCTTCAGATCCTAATAAGCCATTATCTCCTGCATGAGGATTTAATCCCAGAACAGCAATTTTTGGTTTTCTTATTTTAAAGTCTTGAATAAGACTTTTATTCATTATTCTAAGTTTTTCCAGAATAGCTTCTTCTGTAATTGCTTCAGGAACCTTGCTTAAAGGTAGATGTGTTGTTACAACACCAACTTTAAGATTCTCACTAACCATTAGCATTAACGATTTTTTCGATTCTGATTCTCGAGTAAGATATTCAGTGTGCCCTGGGAAATTAAATTTTTCTGATTGAATATTATCCTTATTGATAGGAGCTGTAACTAAAACATCAATTGTGCCATTTTTTAAATCATTTACTGCATTTTCTAGTGAGATTAATGAAGATTCTCCAGCAATATTGGTTGATTTACCAAGCTCAACGCGAACATTGTCGTCAAGGCAGTTAATGATATTTGCTCTTTTAATATTTGCTTCGGAAGCAGATCTTATATTATTAAAACTAAAGTTTGCAATATTTAAAGCTTTTCTGTGGTATGCTGCTACTTTTGCCGATCCATAAACAATAGGAATGCAAAAATCAAAAATTCGGTTATCCATCAATGATTTAATAATCACCTCATAACTAATTCCATTAATATCTCCGTGTGATATTCCAACAACTATTTTATTCTGAATCATATATTGAGTTTTATTTTGTCAAACACTTATTCATCATTAAAGAAACAAAATTAATGATAATATTTTTAATAATCTGATTAATAAAATTACAATTGACTATTGAAAAAATCGAATAATAAACGAACACCTGCTGCAGTTGATCCAATTCCTCTATAATTATCTTGCTTTGTTAAAAAGGCGCTTCCAGCAATGTCTAAGTGTATCCAAGGATAGTCGGTAAAATGTTCCAGAAATTTACCTGCAGTAATAGCTCCAGCTTCACTTCCCCCAAGGTTTTTAATATCAGCAATATCAGATTTTATCATTTCTCCATATTCTTCCCAAAGAGGAAACTCTACTAATCGTTCATAAACATTATTCCCTGAGAGTTTTAACTGCTCGAACTGTTCATTAGTAAGTTTTTTCATAGCCACAATTCCTAAATCACCAATAGCAGCATGTGCCGAACCTGTTAATGTTGCAAGATCAATTACCAACTCAGGATCATATTTTTTTGCAAAGCTTAAAGCATCTGCAAGAATTAATCTGCCTTCTGCATCCGTATTTTTTACTTCAACGGTTGATCCGCTATGCATTGTAATTATATCATCGGGAACATAAGCATTATTATTTGCTCGATTGTCGGTTGCTGGTATTAAACCTATAACATAAACTGGTAATTTTGCTTTTGATATAGCATAAACTGTACCTGCTACTGCAGCTGCACCAGCCATATCCGATTTCATAGTATCAAGATAATTCCCCGTTTTAATATTCATTCCTCCTGTATCGTAAACAACTCCCTTTCCAACTAAGATAAATGGCTTTTTATTTATTGCATTTTCTGGTTTCCATGTTAATACAGAGAATGTTGGAGGATCAATGCTGCCTTTGTTAACAGCAAGTAATCCACCCATTTTCAAGGATTCTATTTTCTTTTTATTGAAAATCTCTACATTAAATCCAGCTTTGTTACCAGCTTTTTGAATTTCATTTGATAGCTGTTCGGCATTTAAAGCCGATACTGGTTCGTTTACTAGGTTTTTTGTAAAACATACAGATTCAATTAGTATATTAAGTTCGGATATCTGCTCATCGGTAACCTGATCTGAATAAATAAAAATTTCTTTAAGGTGATTTTTCTTTTCTTCAGGCTTACTATAATATTTTAAAAACTGATAATGACTTAAGGCAAGTCCTTCTGCAAATGCCAATGTACATTCTGCATTATTATATAAGTCTGCAATTATTATTTCTTTATGCTTGTTTGTTTTTAAATCAGAATAGAGCTTGCCGGCAGCTCTTCTTAATTTTTCGTTAAGAAGATATTGCTCTTTATTATTTTCGATCCAATGAATATATGACCATTTAGAGTAGGAGTTTATTTTCACCGCCTCCTTTTTATCTGTTGCTGCATTCTTAATATATTTTTCTTCTTCAGAAGAAAACGAAAAAGCACCCAGGTTGTCTTCTGTTTCAGTTAGATAAATTACAGATTTATCTTTTAGAATTTCTTTTATTTTGGATATGATTATTTTCATGATTAAACAATTTGGTTTATAAATTGTAAATTTAATAAATTGATTAACGACTTTGATTTATTGCTAACACAAATGATTGTATAAATTGATTATTTTTGTGACTTATTTATTTCTATGAATTATACTGATATTTATAAAAAGGTTTTAGCTCTTGAATTCTTAACAATTGAAGAAGGTCTTTTGTTGTATGAAAAAGCTCCGCTTGATGAGCTAATCTCTATTGCAAATCAACTTAGACAAATCCATAACCCGGGAAATATAGTTACATGGCAGATTGACAGAAATGTGAATATAACAAACGCTTGTGTTTCTCAATGTAAGTTTTGTAACTTTTATAAAAAACCTGGTGATGAAAATGTTTATATAACTTCTATTGAAGAGTATAAACAAAAAATTGAGGAACTTTTTAAATTAGGAGGAGAACAATTATTACTTCAGGGTGGATTACATCCGAAGTTAAAGCTTGATTTTTATACAAGTCTTTTTAGTGATCTAAAGAAATTATATCCAAATATAAAGCTGCATGCTTTAGGACCTCCTGAAATTGTACATTTAGCAAGATTAGAAAAAAAATCATATCGTGAAATTTTAGAAGCTTTAATTGCATCTGGTTTGGATAGTTTGCCGGGTGCTGGTGCTGAAATTCTTTGCGACAGGGTTCGAAAAAGTATATCGCCTGCTAAAGCAAATACGCAGCAATGGCTTGACGTAATGCGCGAAGCACATAAATTAAATTTGGTTACTTCGGGAACAATGATGTTTGGGCATGTTGAGACAAAAAAGGAAAGATTAGAGCACTTGACTGCATTGAGAGAAGTTCAGGCTGAAAAACCAGAAAAATCGCCTGGCTTTTTGGCATTTATTTCATGGCCATTTCAAGATGAAAATACAAATTTGCAAAAAGAATTGGGTGTTACCAATCAAGTAAGATCTGAAGAATATATAAGAACGGTTGCTATTAGCAGAATAATGCTACCAAATATTAAAAATATTCAAGCATCGTGGCTGACAGTTGGTAAAGATATAGCACAAATT
>DAOWGM010000088.1 GCA_030637515.1 Bacteroidales bacterium | reverse complement strand
CCGCACAAAATTTAACAGCGAACCGTTACCAATAATGCCTCCAGAAAATTTTTGAACCCCGAAACAAGTTTCGTTTTTTACCTAATTGTTAAAGTTTAAGTACCTGAAAAGTCCAAATTTATTTTGTTGCGTTGTGTTCTTGAATTTGGGTTTTGGAATCTATCAAATTTGGGTTGTCGGTTTGATAAAGGTGGTTATTTATACTTTTAAGTAGTTTGACTATCCGAATGTCTGTAAAGTCTTAATCATTTGCTTTTTCTTAGGTAAATTAGGTTCGTAAAAAACTCAACTTTTGCCAACACACTTCGTGCTAACTTTTAAGTTTTGTAATTTTAGTTTGGTTTAAATATGTATTGTCGTTTGGTATGGAAAGTAATTATAAGTCTTTAGTTCTGTTAAGCTTTTTTAACGGGTGACAAGTATTTTGGGCGACCTTTTGACAATCCTGTATTTTAAGAGAAATCAATTTCTGTTTGCAACGAAATTACCAAACTGATAGTTTTGGGAGGCACAATATGGTAACATCGGGTCATAAAACATGCGGGTTTTTGGTGGTTTGCGAGCTTTTTACTATCTTCAAACTTTATTAACGGGTGATAATGAAACAGGGCGAAATCCCGCACGATTTCATACCCGAAGACCGTTAGCGGTAAATTAATATTTGATTATGAGAAATGTGTACTTTTTTTTGGCGTTATTTTTTCTTTCTTGTTCTCAAAAAGAACAAAAGAAAAGTATAGAAATTGTTATTAAAGATACTTTAAAGGTTAATGAAGAAACAGTAAACAAGAATATATCGGAAGAAATTGAACCTGTCCCAGATATTTATAGCATAAAAGAAACTTTTGAAGATTTTATTAGCATTAAATGGAACGTAATAGTTAATGGACAATATAATTCTAATAATCCTTTAGTCTTGGATAGTTTGATAATATATGACCGTACCGCTAAATATTCTGAAATTGTTTACTTAAAATCGGGAGAAACTTTATCATTAAAAAACCCGGTACATCAGAAGAAAATAAAAGAGTTATTAACTGACTCTATTTTCTTAATTAGGAATGACTCTAGGAGAAACCAGATATTTAATATATATTCTAATGAAATACTCTTTGAATGTAAGTTTAGTATATATCATAATCAAACTCCTAAGCCAGTTAGGGATTCAATTATAATTATGCAAACAGATGACAACATAATATCAAAATTTAATATTTATAATCCTGATAGAAAGTATTGGACATATGAATTTGATAAGTCAGACTATATTCGACAGTTTCATAGAATTGATACTATAGTTTTAATTGAAAGTAAATATAATATTTATGCACTTGGAGAAAAAACAGGAATACTTTTATGGACAATAAAATCCACTCCAAGAAAAAGTAATTTAAAATATTTACAAACAGATAGTTCTATCTTAATCGATGATATTCGAAGTAATTCAATTGTTAAAAGGAATGTTTACAACGGAGATACAATTAAATATTGGACTTTCTCTGAAGACATAAACTCAATAATAAGAGAACATAATGAAATCTATTTCACGGTAAGAGATACTGGGTTATATAAAATAAATTTGTTAAATGATTCATTAGAATTTGTTTACACTGAAGTAGATTCTTGTTATTGGGGTGGTGAAAGAGTGCGTTGCAGATGGTTTGGAGAAGTATTCTCTGATTCAAATTACCTCTATTTGGGATTCAACAGTACAATAGGAAAGTTTGAAAAAATTAATATGAATAAAATCTGGAAAATAGAACAAAGTTACGAAATTGGTTTATCCCCTCATTCACTAATACTGGATTCATTTATTATTTCAGAAGTTGGGTGGGGTGAAACTAATAAACCTGTACTTATTGATATTAAAACTGGAGAACCAATCGCATTTAATGAATATAATTATTCTAAAGATGAAGATGGTAATTTCCTTACATCAATTAATGTTAATGTAAATCGTTGTCAAAATCTTGGGAATAATTACTTTTTGCAGGTTCATTCTATAAACAATAAAAGAACTTTTACATTAATGGAAATAAAATATTAATCAACCGCTAACACGCGTTCAAATTCCATGCGGGGTTTTGTGGTTTGCTGACTAAGTTTTATCTTAGTAAAGTTGTTCAACGGTGGACAATGAAACAAGGCGAAAACCCGCACGAAACTTAACACGGGACCGTTAGCAACCATTTCATTCGCAATGGAAACTGAAAAATCTTAATGAAATGAAAAAATCAAATATTGAATTCAATAATTCTGATAATACCGCTAAAATGAAAACAATTAGCAAAAAAGAACTAATAGAATTTCTTGTAAAGAAGCCTCTTTATTCTAAACTGCTTGTGACGTCAAATTATGGTAAAGGAGTAAGCAGTTTTTCAAATCCTAATGATTATAAAGATTTAGCATTTAAAATAAAATGTCCAATTGAAAAGGAAGTTCAAACGTTTAAAACAGAATTAGCAAATCAAGAGTTTGCAATTATGAATTTGGTTCACTCCACAGACTTTCCAATTTTCTTTGATAAGGAATCTAAATCAATGAATTTAACACTTCATTTAATTGCAACATGTCATTCTTGTGGAGCAAAAGCAGATTTTTTATTAAAACTTTATTCTGACAAGACTTGGAATGAAAGGGAAAAGGGTATAAAAATTTTTGTTAAAAAAATTGGTCAATTTCCTCCATATGAAATATCTCCTGAAGCTACAGTTGAAAAATATTTGTTAGAAGAAGATAAGGGAAATTATAAAAAAGCATTAGCTAATCTTTCAATTGGATATGGAATTGGTGCGTTTGCTTATTTTAGGAGAATTATAGAAAATGAAATAATAAGATTAATCGAAGATATCTCAAAACTTGATTTTGATGGTGTTGAACATATTGAGCAGGCATTAAAAACTTATGAAACTGACCATGCTATGGCAAAATTAATAGATGTTGCTACTAAATTTTTACCTAATTCTCTTTTAAGTATTGGCGATAATCCAATTAGATTATTACATGAACAACTTTCAGTTGGGTTACATAAATTACCTGATGAAGTGTGTATTGGAAAAGCTGAAACAATTGATACAATTTTGAAATATGTTATAAAGAAAGTTAATGAAGAGAAATACCAACTTAAGGATGTTAAAGAAGCAATGAAGAAACTAAGAATTGATAAATCAAATAATTAGAATTTTATGAAGAAGATATATTGGATTATTTTAATTTCTGGGATAATATTAACATTTGTTGCTCCACTCATATTAACCAGACCTGCTCTTTTTCAATTATTTGATTTTTCAGAAACTGGTAGTATTGGAAGTACTATCGGTGGAATAACTGCTCCTATTTTAAGTTTCATAGGGATTTTGTTAATTCTTGTTTCTCTTCTTGAGCAATATAAGGTTAATAAAAAAATAGCTCAGAAGAATGAAGCGGATTTCATTTTTAATATGTTTCTAAATTGCACTTCAGTATTTGATTCATTTTCTTATAATGAAAAAAATGGTAGTATTGCTTTTCATACCTTTGGGAAAAGTATTAATGCAGAAATATTAGAAAAGAAATTTGAATTTATTGATTTACCTGAATTTGGAGATTTTGTCTATTTAGTCGATTACCTTGATGAGTTAATCTTTTTAATATTAGCATCAATTGATATGGAAAGATTTACTCAGCTTAAAGTGATGGATAGAGTATCTTCATTTTATAAGAATAAAATTCAAAAAAGTCTACTTGATTTTGAAAAAAGTTGTGAAACATCTGAAATATCTAATGATAGTTTAATTCATATTTTAGCAATAATTGATCAAATTGAAGCAAGAATGAATGATTATAGAGAGCTTATTACAGGAAAATAGAAAACGGTTGCTAACATTGCATCATAAAACATAAGGGTTTTAGACGTTTTTAGTTAGTTTTTTGCAAGTAATTTACTCCGCCAAATCTGCGGACTAATTAATAAAAAAAGCTAAATTTGTGTCTAATCGCATATGTGGCTCATAGCTATTTTGACAAGTAAACTTCTCAAAATCCCTTACGTTTCATATGCAAAGCCCGTTAGCCACCATTTTGGTGCTTGATTGAAAAGTAACAATATCATGAAAAAACTAATGAACCAATTAATTGATGATTTTAATGCAAAGGAAAGTGTATATAATAATTGTAAATCATCAGCATTATCTTTGATAGAATCTCTACTACATATTGAAAAGGTACATTTTCATTCAGTTTCTGGAAGAGTTAAAGCTAAAGATAAGATTACGGAAAAAATTCAGAGAAAGAATGGTAAATACAATAAAATTGAAGATATAACAGACGTAGTTGGAATAAGAATTATTACATATTTTGAAGATGAAATTGACACAATTGCCAAAATTATTGAGAAAGAATTTAAGGTAGATTGGGAAAATTCAGTTGATAAGCGTGCAATTGAATTAGACCGTTTTGGATATAAATCACTTCATTTTGTTGTAGAATTTGATTCAAGAAGAAAAAGATTACTTGAATATAAACCTTATAAGGGGATAAAAATCGAGATTCAAATCAGGTCAATACTGCAGCATGGTTGGGCAGAGATAGAACATGATTTGGGTTATAAAGGGGAATTTGAGATTCCAGATGTTGCTAAAAGAACTTTTTATAGATTATCTGCGCTTTTAGAAACTGCGGATATTGAATTTGTGCGTTTAAAGACAATTATCTCGGATTATGAAAATGTTGTTAAGAATAATATATCGGATTATTCGAATGAACTGCGAATTGATAAGGCATCGCTTTTAGAGTTTATTAAAACAAGTAAGATACTTGCAAAACAAAATGAAGAAATTATAACTCATTATAATTTTATAGAAGAAGTAAAGTATGATACAGATACAGTAGATGGAGAGTTAATTCGAAGAGTAAAAAGGGTTGGCATTGATACAATTGGAGAATTGAACAGATTATTGGTTGAACATGAAAAAGGAAGCTTAGAATATTTTATTAATTATTATGATGGTCATAAAATAACTGCGTTGAATAAAGCAGCAGCTATTTATAATTTATGTAATTATCTGAAATCATTATAAAACGGTGGCTAACATCGGGTCATAAAACATGCGGGTTTTTGGTGGTTTGCGAGCTTTTTACTATCTTCAAACTTTATTAACGGGTGATAATGAAACAGGGCGAAATCCCGCACGATTTCATACCCGAAGACCGTTAGCGGTCATTGTAAGAGCATTTTGCCAAATCAGAGAATAGAAAAAAATCAAGAATGGATAAAAAGGTATTAATAACTGGTGCAAGTATGGGTATCGGTCTTGCTTTATCTAAAATATTTTTAGATAATGGTTACAAGGTAATAGGCACAAGCAGAAATGGTAAAATTGATAATATAACCAATCCTAATTTGGATGTAATTAAGCTTGACTTGTCAAATTTTGAAAGTATTGAAAATGCTGTTGAAACTCTTGTGAAGAAATACAACATAGATACTTTAATAAACAATGCGGGAATTGGACCTGACTTGGATACAAATTTGCCAGAGAAAAACTCTTTTAAACAGACATTTGATGTTAATGTTACTGGGACTGTCTTTTTCACAGAATCGCTAATTGATATAATAAACCAGGAAGGTAAGATAATAAATATTTCATCTGAAATGGGCTCAATTGAAAGATGTAATCGAATTGATTCAGTAGCATATAGAATGTCTAAAAGTGCATTGAATATGTATACAAAAATTCTTTCAAATAGACTTGAAGGTAGTCTAAATGTAGCCTCTATACATCCAGGTTGGGTAAGGACGACTATCGCTGAAAGCAATATTATTATGGGTAGACTTTCACCAGAAGAATCTGCAACTAAAATATATGATTTCGTAACAAGTGAATTTAAAACTGGTATATTTTGGGATATCGAATCGCAATCAAAAATGGATTGGTGAAAAATTTGAAAAAACAACGAACCGCTAACATTGGGTCATAAAACATGCGGGGGTTTGGTGGTTTGCAGTCATTTTACTATCTTCAACTTTTATTAGCGGGGGATAATGAAACAGGGCGAAAAACCCGCACGATTTCATACCCAAAAACCGTTATAGGTAATTTTAAAAAAGCGAATGGAGTTTATAAAGCAAGTTCAAATAACAGAAGAATTTCAAGGTATTTTATTGACAGTTTTTTCAATAAAGGATAATTTTGAGCTGGCTGATAATTTAGTAATTGATAAATTTTTAAAGTCGAATTTTTTTTCTTTTGATTGTTTACCTGAGAAAGTAAAACAGAATAAAAAAAATCCCGAAATTAATCTGAGACAATTATTTGATAATCAAAAAATATCAGTTGAAGACTTTCAAGAAATAAATGAAAACGAAATTGGTAATTTTTTTATTAATTATTCAAATGAGAATGACTGGGGAGAAGATAAAAAAGAATTCAAAATTCTTGCTGAAAAATTAAAAGCAATATTGAAAGATTATCCTTCTGATAAATTTTATTTAATTAGTAAAGATTGGTTTGATAAGGATAGTGATAAAATGAGAAATCCTGAAAGTTGGATATATCTTTACTATTTTCTCGTTATTTGGTTTGACAAAGAAAAGAAATCTATCATAGTTTGTGAATTGAGTTATGATTAAATTATTAGAATAATTATGGAAATAATTTTTGACATCAGGGAAGACAAAAGAACCAATTTAATTCAAGAAAGAATAAAAAAAGGTGACAAAAGTTATCGAACAAATTGGGGTCTCTTCGGTACTGATGATTGGTTAGATAATCTTCATAATGATAATTTGATTATTTTAATTCAGGGGACTATTTCAAAATTGATAATGACAGGACATAATGACTTTCCAGAATTTGAAATTGAAAGTGGAACTGAAAAGTTTCAATTTGAACGACTTGGATTAGACAAGTATTATCAAATTGGTAGGAAAATTTCGGTTCAAGCCATTAAAGGAATGTACATAAATCCAATGAGTGGTTTTGAAAACTCATTAACTCCATTAATTATTTCAATAGAAGAATAAAACTACCTATAACATCGGGTCATAAAACATGCGGGTTTTGGTGGTTTGCGAGCTTTTTACTATCTTCAAACTTTATTAACGGGTGATAATGAAACAGGGCGAAATCCCGCACGATTTCATACCCGAGGACCGTTATACATAATTTTTAAAATGCGCAGGAATGAGAAAAATTACATTTATTGGAATTATATCTTTTGTATTTATTTTAAGTAGTGTAGAAATCTTTGAAAACAATTTGGAACAAGTATTAAGTTTTGCTTCAATTGAAAAAGCAAAAGAATTATTAAAAACGGAAGATGAGTTTACTAATAATTGGAGCAAATTTGATGTTATTTCAAGATTAATGGATGAAAATGGAACTGAAGAACAATTATTTGAATTCATTTCAAATCAGGTTTTATCATGGACAGATACTGAAAAGGAGAAGTTAAATTCAATAATCACTAAAATCAGTAAAAAAATAGAAAAAAATGGATTTAAACTTAATTTCCCTGAAACAGTTTTTTTAGTAAAAACTACAACAAAGGAAGAAGCAGGAGCGTTAGGATATACAAGAGCAAATTATATTGTATTGCAATCGGATATTTTAACTCGCTCAGAAAAGGCAATTGAAAAGACTATAACACATGAGCTTTTTCATATCTTGACAAGAAATGATTCAAATTTTAGAAATAATGTATATGAAATTATTGGGTTTAGACTCTGCAATGATATTGAATACCCAGGTTCTATTGCTAATTTAAGAAT
>DAOWGM010000095.1 GCA_030637515.1 Bacteroidales bacterium | reverse complement strand
GTTTCATAATCATAATCTCTTGAAACCAATCTGTCTCCTACGAGATTATGTTTACTTTCCTGATGGTACTTTTCGCGTAGGAGACAGATTGGTTTCAAGAGATTATGATTATGAAACTGATATCCGTAAAGAAGATCCATTTGGAAGAGGAGATTATACCCAAAGTTCTTTTGCTTTGGTTGCGGATGTTGGTTTAGATTTTAAAGTAAGTGAAAGAGTTGCACTTAGATTGGCAACATCGCTTCATTATACCTTTACCGACGATTTGGACGGAGTTAGTTATGAAAATACTGTTGGTAGAATTGGAGATGCAGCAAATGATATGTTCTCGTTTACATATGTTTCATTAAATATTGACCTTTTCTCTGAAGCTAAGATTAAAAGAATGGAGGTTCTTTTTGCTGATGTTACCGGCGATTTTGATTATACATTAATTGCAGATGCTGATAGAGATGGATATCTTGATTTAGCAGATGATTGCCCTGATACTCCTGCTGGAGTTCCAGTTGATTCATTAGGTTGTCCGCACGATGATGATAATGATGGTATTCCAAATTATATTGATAAGGAGCAATTTTCAAACAAAGGTGCAATAGTTGATGAATTTGGTGCTGTATTAAGTGCTAATAAAATTAGAGAAAGTTTATTTCAGGATTTAGCTGCGGTTGATCGTAATGATGTGTATATGATGCCAGTTGGTACAGGTTGGTCAAAATATGATAATATGACCGTTGTTGAGATACCTGAAAAATTTAAGAAACTGGATGTTGATGGTGATAAGTATATCTCCTTTGATGAGTTGCTGGACGCAATAAACGGCTTTTTCGATGAAGACTCTGATTTTAAACCTGAGGATATATATGAGCTGAATAACTTCTTCTTCGCTCAGTAATTTTTTAACTTATTTTTATGGTTGATAGTGTTCTTGCTTGCAGATGGCGAAGTTGTTAGCGATATTAGAAAAGCTAAAAGCTGAGTCAAAAAGTACTTGGTTTTTTAATTTGTTAATTTAAAAAAGCAAAAAAGAGCCGTAATCGGTTTAATACTTTCGTATTCGATCCATATCTCGATTAAGATCTTTTTGTTTAATGGTTTCACGCTTATCAAATTCTTGTTTTCCTTTTGCAAGCGCAATTTCAACTTTAGCCCATCCTCTGTCATTAATAAATAGACGAATTGCTACTATTGTGAGTCCTTTGACTGTTGACTTTCTTTCAAGCTTCTTTAATTCCTTCTTATTCAGAAGAAGTTTTCTGTCCTGACTCGGTTCATGATTGCTATGTGTGCCGAAACTGTATTCAGAAATTGAAAGTCCACGAATAAAAAGCTCATTATTGTAGAAAATGCAATAAGCATCACCCATATTCGCTTTACCCAACCTGATAGATTTAATTTCAGTACCTGTAAGTTTAATTCCTGCAATGTACTTTTCAATTAATGTAAAATTAAATCCGGCTTTCTTATTTCTTATATTAATATTTTGCATGTAATATTTTTTACCAGATGCAAAGTTATTTATTTACTTTAACTTTGGTTATTAATTCTAAGTTTTATGAGTTTTAAATATGATATGCTTACTATTTTAGGGCCAACTGCAGGTGGAAAAACATCAGTAGCAGCAAGAATGGCGCATATTTTAAATGGTGAAATTATTAGTGCCGATTCAAGACAGGTTTATCGGGGAATGGATTTAGGAACTGGTAAAGACTTGGAGGATTACTGTGTTGATGATAAGGAGATTCCATATCATCTTATTGATATTGTTGATGCTGGATATAAGTATAATGTATTTGAATATCAGCAGGATTTTCTGAAGGTATACTCAGATTTAAAAAATAGAAATGTATTTCCTGTTTTTTGTGGTGGTTCCGGAATGTATTTAGATGCAGTTTTAAAAGGGTATAAACTTATAAAAGTTCCATCTAATGAAGAACTACGAGCTAATCTTGAAGCTAAATCAACTGAAGAATTAATAGAAATCTTTAATTCGTTTAAGAAGCCACATAACACTTCCGATACAAGTTCTAAGAAAAGATTGATAAGAGCAATTGAAATTGAAACATTTTACATTGAATCAAGTGAAATTGACGATTATTTTCCTGAAATTAAGTCTTTGATTGTAGGGGTGAAATATGACCGAAACTCACGAAGAAAGCGTATTACTGAGCGATTAAAGCAACGTCTTGATGAAGGAATGGTTGATGAGGTTAAGCGTATTCTTGATAATGGTGTTTCTGCTGAAACTCTTATGTATTATGGTTTAGAATATAAGTTTATAACAAAGTATATTATTGGCGAAATCTCTCATGATGAAATGTTTAAACTGCTTGAAACAGCAATTCATCAATTTGCTAAAAGGCAAATGACTTGGTTTCGAGGAATGGAAAAAAAAGGATTCAAAATATACTGGTTGGATGGATATGCCTCGATGAAAGAAAAAACAGATAGAATTCTGGACTTGTTAAACTCCTGATAGGCTAAAAAATAAACCAGTCAAACTGATCAAGCTTATATATAATAAATATTGTAATTGAAAGATTGATTGCCGAGAAAAGGTAATTGTAAATTACTCTGTGTACTTTAATATTTCTGCGAAACAGAATTCCAAGGTTCGGTATGAATAAACACACTAATAGCACAAAAAAGAAGATCTCACTCAGTTTATTTTCAATATCATTAGGGCCATAAAACATAAAAAGGTAAACACAAATAAGAAGTGTTGCTAAGTAAATTAAATACGAAATCTTTAAACTTATGGTTGAAATGAGCCTTTTATAATTTAAAAGAAATGGTTTAACGATTATAAATGCCAAAACATAAATAATCAGAAAAACGACCATTAATATAAAGTGAAAAACAGTTTCCATAATTACAGATTAATTAAATAAACCTATTCTGCTTTAAATTTACATGATTTAAATTGTAAAAACAAAAGGCCGTTATCAACTGATAACGGCCTTTTTATTATTGAGTTAGTATTAATTTTCATCTTTAAGCCATTGATCAAGCCAGCTATAGAATTCTCTTTGCCAAAGGATTCCATTTTGTGGTTTTAGTACCCAGTGGTTTTCATAAGGAAAATGCAAATATTTTGCTGGAATATTACGAAGACGTGCAGCATTGAAAGCGCTCATGCCTTGCGTATAAACAATGCGATAATCTTTTTCACCATGAACAACCATTATTGGAGTATCCCAATTTTTTACAAATTTATGTGGTGAATTATCATACGACTTTTTATTTTCTTTATCCCAGTATGGACCACCAATATCCCAGTTTATAAAAAACATTTCTTCGGTTTCAAGATACATAGATTCAAAATTGAAGATTCCGTCATGAGAAATAAATGCATCGAATCGACCTTCGTGATTTCCTGCAATCCAGAAAACAGAAAATCCTCCGTAACTGGCACCAACAGCTCCAAGATTATTCTCGTCAACAAATGGCTCTTTGGAAACAGCATCAATTGCACTAAAATAATCTTTCATATTCTGGCCACCATAATCACCAGAAATCTGATCGTTCCATTCTTTCCCGAAAGAAGGAAGACCGCGTCTGTTTGGAGCAACAATAATATAATCATTTGCAGCCATCATTTGGAAATTCCAACGGAACGAGTAAAACTGACTTACAGAACCATGAGGACCACCCTGACAATAAAGTAGGGCAGGATATTTTTTCTCAGGATTAAAGTTTGGTGGATAAATTACCCAAACCAACATATCTTTATTATCGGTAGTTTTTACCCATCTTTCTTCAACTTTACCATACGTTAACTGATCATGAAGATTTTCATTTATAAAAGATAACTGAGTTTCTTCACCATTCTCAGAATTTATGGCAAAAACTTCTGTTGGATATGTCATGCTTTGTTTCGATCCGATAAGTTTATTTCCACATGGCTGAACCGAACGGTAGTTATGCACACCATCAGTAATTTGTTTTACTTCTTCGGTTTCAATATTTAGATTGTAAATTTGAAATCTTGCATGATAATCACTGGTAAAATAGATCGAGTTACTTTCAGGAGTCCATACTAAACCATGCACATCTTGATCAAAATTAGCTGTATAATCTTTCTTTTCGCCTGTCTCAAAATTCATTATGAATAACCTGTTTTGATCCGACTCGTAACCATCACGCTCCATACTTTCCCATGCAATCATATTACCATCTGGTGAAAAAACAGGGCTTACATCATAACCATTTAGTCCTTCAGTAATATTCTCTGTTTCTTTTGAATCAATATTGTAAATGTAAATTGCAGAATTAGTAGAAAGTGTATAATCTCTTCCTGACATCTTCTTGCATGTATAAGCAATTTTTTTACCGTCAGGACTCCAGTTGATGTGTTCCATTCCTCCAAAAGGATTCATTGGGCTATCAAACTTTTCAGTTTCCATTATATCATAATTATTGCCGAGAGATTTCCCATCATAATTAGCAATAAAAATATGACTGTAAGCATAATCATGCCATCTGTCCCAATGTCTGTGCATAAGATCCGTTTCTATTCTGGCTTCTGCTTTAGGAAGATCAGGATGCAGTTCATTAGGTGTTTCATCAAGTTTTACATCCTTAATAAAAACAAGTTTAGTTTGATCAGGAGAGTATTTAAACCCATTAATTCCGTCTTCGATATCCGAAATTTGTGTTCTGTTACTACCATCAGGATTCATTTCCCATAACTGTAGGCTTCCAGACTCTGCACTTAAAAATCCGATTTTTTTACCGTCAGGTCTCCACTGAGCTGAATATTCACCCGATTCCGTTTTTGTTATGTTTACAGCTTCTCCTCCATCTGAAGGTATGATAAATAACTCACGATTACCTCTGTTTTCTTCAATATTGTAAAATGAAACTCCAAATAAAACAGTTTTGTTATCTGGAGAAACTTCTACTGCACTAACTCTTCCAAATGCCCACAAGACTTCGGGAGTCATTATGTCAGATGTGAGTATTATTTCATCAACAGGATTTTCTTTTACAACTTTCCCTTTTTCACTAGTACATGAAAGAACAGTTAGAATTAGGAATGCTCCCGTTAATAATTGTAATTTTTTCATAGTATAATGATTAATTATTTTTAAATGATTCCATAATTTTCATTTCAAGCTCTTCAGCTAACTCTGGATTATCTTTTAGCAATTGTTTTACGGCTTCGCGTCCCTGACCAAGTTTTGTTTCACCATAACTAAACCATGATCCGCTCTTCTTAACAACCTCTCTGTCAACACCTAAGTCTACTATTTCACCAACTTTTGATATTCCCAGACCATACATAATATCAAATTCTGCTTTTTTAAATGGTGGAGCAAGTTTGTTCTTAACTATTTTAACTCTAGTTCTATTTCCATTAATATCTTCACCATCTTTAATTTGTCCAATTCTTCTTATATCAATTCGTACTGAAGCATAAAATTTTAGTGCATTTCCACCAGTAGTTGTTTCTGGATTTCCGAACATAACACCAATTTTCTCGCGTAACTGATTAATAAAAATAATACAGGTATTAGTTTTGCTAATATTTGCAGTCAGTTTTCTTAGTGCCTGAGACATAAGACGAGCTTGTAAACCCATTCGTGAATCGCCCATTTCACCTTCAATTTCAGCTTTAGGAGTAAGTGCAGCAACTGAGTCAATAACTACTATATCTATTGCTCCTGAGCGAATAAGATGATCAGCAATTTCAAGTGCTTGTTCTCCGTTATCGGGTTGTGATATCAAAAGGTTTTCCACATCGACACCTAATTTTTCGGCATAAAACCTGTCGAAAGCATGTTCAGCATCAATAATAGCTGCAATTCCTCCTTTTTTCTGAGCTTCAGCAATTGCATGTATTGCTAATGTTGTTTTTCCTGAAGATTCAGGACCATATATTTCAATAACTCTACCACGGGGAAAACCACCAATTCCAAGCGCCATATCTATTGAAATAGAGCCTGAAGAAATTGAAGGTACATCAATTATAGCTTTGTCGCCCATTTTCATTATAGCACCTTTGCCGTAATTTTTATCAATTTGATCAAGTGTAAGCTGCAGTGCCTTTAACTTTTCTTTATTGATGTTTTCATTGTTCGAATTATCTTTCTTTTCTTTATCCATGGTTTTTATTTTATCTTTTTTAGAATTTTAGTTCTTGAAATATCTGATTCGTATGATCTTTTGTTTTTACTTTTTCAATAATCTTTTCAATTTCTTGATTTTCATTAATTATGAAGGTTTTTCGTAATACACCATCATAAGTTCTGCCATACAACTTCTTTTCACCCCAGGCATTGTATAGCTTTAAAATTTCTTTTTCGGGATCAGAAATAAGTTTGAAAGGCAAATCATATTTTCCAATAAATTTCATGTGAGAAGCTTCCTTGTCAGGGCTAACTCCAATTACATCTAATCCTTTTCCTAAAATATCAGAATAATTATCTCTTAAATTACAAGCTTCTGCAGTACATCCTGGAGTATTATCTTTTGGATAAAAAAACAGAATAACTTTTTTACCTTTGTATTTATCGAGTGAAATAATATCGCCGTTTTGGTCAGTTCCATTAAAGCCAGGAGCTTTATCACCTTCTTTAAGAATTATCATAGTATAGTTAAATTAAGTTTATAAATTTAAAAAATATCATTGATAAGACAGAATTTGTAGATTAAATGTTTATAAATCTTTATTAACAAAATTACAGACACTTAATTTACAGATTATTAAAAAAATACAAAAGATATTTGGTATTTTCTTTTACCTCTGTTTAAGGTATGTTAAATTTGTGTATGCAATTCGTAATGCAATACTATAGTATGCAAAAGTATAAGTTTGTTTTATTGATTTTATTTAGCCTGACTTTTTTTTGTGAATTATATTCACAGACAGAAAATCATGATTTTATTGAACTAAAAACTGCTTATCATAATTTCTTGCAGAAAAACTACATAGACGCATATTCTTATTACAAAAAAATGCTGGATGTTTATCCAAAAGATCCTGGGTATAATTATTATACTGGAGTATGTTTGTTAAATATTGAAAAGAATCCAGAAAGTGCATTAGAACATTTGCAGTATGCTGCCGAAAATGATATTACTAATGAAGTCTATTTTTACCTTGGTATTGCGTATTTAAGAAATTATCAGTTTGATGAAGCTCTTGATAATTTTAAAGAATTTGAAGAAAATGCAAGTCCAAAACAAAAATATGAATTAGAGCTGGATAATTATCTTTCAAAAGCTCTAAATGGAATTTATCTTGTTAAATATGCTCGGATTCCTTCGGTTTATGATAAAATTCAATCCACAGAAGATAAATTTTATAAGGAATATGACACTCATGATTTAGGTGGGAAATTTAAAAACATAAAAACTTCTTTTCATATTAATGATTCTATAACTGAAAATACAATTGTTTTCATACCTGTAAGTGCTGATTCAGAGGAAGTGCTTTATTATTCAGCAAAAAATAATGAGCGTGGAGATTATGATATATACAGAATTGTACGGTATAGCGATTCTTTATACGGTGAGCCGGAGAATCTCGGCAATGTAATAAATACCCCTTTTGATGAGAATTACCCGTTTTTACATTCCGATGGAGCAACATTATATTTTGCTTCAAAAGGGCACTATAGTATGGGTGGTTATGATTTATATAAAAGTACGTGGAGTTGGGAGTATCAGGAATGGACCGAACCCGTAAATCTTGATTACCCAATTAATTCACCTTATTATGATATCCTTTTTGTTCCGTCACCTGATAAAAAAACTGCTTTTTTTGCTACAGATAGAGATTATAATAATTCAGGTTACACCGTTTATAAAATTAAACTTAACTATTCTAAACCATTTATTGAAGTTGAAAATCATAAATCAATTTTAAAATATGCATATCCTGAAGTTGATGTTGAATCTTTTGAAAATAGACAAAAAGAAGAATATAAATCCAGTGGATCTGAGATTGTAAAATTGCAAGAACAAGAAAAGCTTTTACATAAAACAGAATATGATAGTTTGTTAAAAAGGGCAGCAAGTTTTCAGTTTAGTGCCGATTCCTTACAATGGATTTTAGATGATAAGAGATCGGAACTGGATAATGTAGGAAATGAGCAAAAGAAAAACGATTTGACCAATTCAATAATAAATCTTGAAAAAGAAATATATCAAATACAAAAAGAAGCAGATAAATGCTATAACAATGTAAGGCAGATTGAACAATTAAATTTGGCTGACAATAAGACTATTTATGAAAATACTCATAAAACAAAGCAAAAGACCAAAGAAAGTATTCCAAAAGAAAAGAATTACATTGAACCTGTTGACACAAGCATAAGAAAGTCTATATTAAAACCTGCTAAAGTTTTTGTTGATAGCAGTAAATTAGTTCGTAATAAAACTGGTTTGAGAGTGAAGCAACCATCTGCTTATAACGAACAAAATCCGATTCCGGTAAATAAGGTACTGCCTGACAGGGTAATTTATATGATACAATTAGGAGCATTTAGTTCTGAAAAACCTCCAAGAGTATTTAAAGGACTTGAGCCTCTTTACTGTCTTCATAAAGAAGGAAGCACGATAAGAAAGTATTTGGCTGGACATTTTTTGAAATTAAGTAATGCAGAAGGAAAAATCTTAGATGTTAAAAGATTGGGTTTTAAGGATGCATATATCGTCGCGTTTTTCAAAGGAAGAATAATTCCGGTAAAAGAGGCTGTGAAAATGGAGTCGAAAAAAATAGAATTGATTACATCAGATGTAAATAATACTGAAAGTAAAATATTTTCGGGTGAGTTAGATTTATCTATTAGTTATATAGTAAAAGTTGAAATTAATAAAGCAGATACTTTGTTTTTTGATAAGCTGAATAAATTAATTTCAACGGAGAAGGAAATAACAATTGAGGAGAAAGATAGTAATAATGTTTATTATATTAAAACATTTACAAGGTTCGAAGATGCTGATAAAGTAAAAAAGAAAACCGAAGTAATTACAAATAATAATATTGAGATTCAGGCGTTATTTGCTAAAATTAAAATGCCATTAGAGCAAGCCAGAAAAATCACTAAATAACATAAAAAAATAGTACTTTTATATTGATTTATATTGTATATTAGGCCTTTCATAACAAAAATGATTAATCAAATTATGAATCGAAAGAGAAATTTAGAAGATAATCCAAATTTGAAAGAAAATCCGCAGGAAGGAAAGGATTATTTGTTGATTTTACATAATGATGATATTCATGATTTTAATTTTGTAATTGAATCATTAATTGAAATTTGTGACCACAACATAGTTCAGGCTGAACAATGCACTTATTTAGTTCATTATCGTGGATCATGCGATGTGAAGCAGGGAAAGTATACTGTTGTAAAAGAAATGTACGATGGATTAATCGATAAAGGACTCACAGTTTCATTAAATTAAATTTTATGTCATTAACAGCTATTATCTTTTTAATTATTCTCGGAATTATTCTGTTCTATGTTGAATTTTTAATAATACCAGGTTTTACAGTTGCAGGTATTGCAGGTGCAATTTCAATTGTTGTTGGAGTATACTTTGGATATAAGCAATACGGAACTCCAGCCGGGCATTATATTTTAGGAATTACAGCAGTTATTGCAATTTTATCAGTATTTATAATGCTACGATCAGGTACGTGGAGTAAAATGGCACTTAAAGCAAAGATTGAAGGAAAATCAAGCTCATCATTAGATTCTGAGATTAATGTTGGCGATATGGGAGAAACAATTACTCGTTTAAATCCTTATGGGAAAGTAATAATTAAAGAAAAGTTCTACGAAGCAAAATCAGTAGATTCATATATTGATCCTAAAACAAAAATTGAAGTAAAAAAGATTGATGGATCACATCTTATTGTTAAACCTTTAAATTAAAATATTATGGAAATGTGGCCTTTAGTAGGAATTATTGTTGGAGTAATTATATTACTCTATTTGTTTTTATATTTAATCCCAATTGGATTATGGTTTCAGGCACTTGTTTCGGGTGTTAGAATATCGTTATTACAATTAATCTTTATGAGATGGCGTAAAGTGCCTCCATCAATTATTGTTCGTGCTTTGATTGAAGGAACTAAGGCAGGTTTAATATTAAACCGAAACGATCTTGAAGCTCATTATCTTGCAGGTGGTAAAGTTCAAGATGTAGTACATGCGTTGGTTTCAGCAGAGAAAGCGAATATTGGTTTGCCATTTAATATGGCTACAGCAATCGATTTGGCTGGACGAAATGTCTTAGAAGCAGTTCAAATGTCGGTAAACCCAAAAGTGATTGATACTCCTCCGGTAACTGCAGTTGCTAAAGATGGTATTCAGTTAATTTGTAAAGCCAGAGTAACAGTGCGTGCCAATATTAAACAATTAGTTGGTGGTGCTGGAGAAGATACTGTTTTGGCTCGTGTTGGTGAAGGTATTGTTTCTTCAATTGGTTCGTCACCATCACATAAAGCCGTATTAGAAAATCCAGACTCGATTTCAAGAGTAGTATTGGAAAAAGGACTGGATGCCGGAACTGCATTTGAAATTCTTTCAATTGATATTGCTGATATTGATATAGGAAAAAATATTGGTGCTGTATTACAAATGGACCAGGCTAATGCTGATAAGAATATTGCTCAGGCAAAAGCAGAAGAACGTAGAGCTATGGCTGTGGCTGAAGAGCAAGAAATGATCGCAAAAGCACAGGAAGCGCGTGCTAAAGTAATAGAAGCAGAGGCTCAGATTCCTTTAGCTATGGCAGATGCATTTAAAACAGGTAATCTTGGAATCATGGATTATTATAAATTTAAGAATATTGAGGCTGATACCAAAATGAGAGACTCAATTGCTAAACCAGGAAAAAAAGATAAGAAATAAGATAACATGAAAAAACTTCTTTTCATTATCAGTTTCTGGGTTTATGTAATTTCAGTAAGCGCACAGTCAGCTGATACTATTAAAACTGACAGTGGTTTAAAGTATTATATAGTTGAAAAGGGCGAAGGTGAAAAAGTTGAAGAAGGAAAAGAAGTTAAATTGCATGGAATAGGTACTTTAGAAAATGGAGAAGTCTTTTGGGAAACCCGCGAAAGTAATTCTCCATTTTATTTTATAACTGGCACCAATAGTGTAATTAAAGGAGTTGAAGAAGGAGTTAGCAAGATGCGTGTTGGCGACCGTTGGATCTTTATTTTGCCACCAGAAATAGCTTATGGCGAAAGGCAACGAGGACCAATTCCTCCAAATTCAACATTAATATTTGATTATGAAGTATTGGATGTTACAAATCCTAAAAAGACAATTATTGATACTCTGCACATAACTATTGAAGAAGAAGGGGTTGATAAAGCATTGGATTTATATTTGGAGCTTGAAAAAGAAAACGACGTATATAATTTTCGAGCTGATCAGTTAAATGGACTTGGTTATAAATTAATAAATGAAAAGAAGCCGGATATAGCTAAAGTTGTATTGCAGTTAAATGCTAAAATGCATCCAGATGATTTTAATGTATGGGATAGTTTGGGAGAGATTTATATGATTCTTGGTGAAAATACTAAAGCAGTTGAAAGTTATAGAAAATCGTTGGAATTATATTCGGGTAATACCAATGCAGAAGAAATGATTCAGAAAATAGAAGCAAAAGAATAGAAAAAAGCAAAAATCGAAGTAAACTTTTCAAAGTTTTATTTGGTAATATAGATCAATTTTATACTTTTGCACAACTTATTGGAGAGGTGGGTGAGTGGCTGAAACCACCAGTTTGCTAAACTGGCGTACTGAGCAATCGGTACCGGGGGTTCGAATCCCCCTCTCTCCGCAAGTGAAAAATATAATACATAGAAAACGAGCAACTTAATATTGTTCGTTTTTCTTTTTAGTCAACATTTAGTCAACCTATTTTAATTTAAGCTAAATAATACAAATACATAGTTAGCTTCTGACATTGAATATTTCTATTTATTTTTTTAAAATCAAATTGGCTATAATCATCTATATTGATTTAGCTGGCGGGAGTCGAAGATATTTTAGTATTACATATAATACAATCACTTACATTATCTCCATTAGTAATAGGTGTCCGAAAAGGTGTCATCATTAAATAAAAAATATTTAGTTATATTTCTTTCAAAATGAATTGATTTGATTAATTTTGAATCGATTTTTAATCTTAATGGTTATGAAAAAGTTAAAAGCATTTACATTAACGGAGCTGTTGGTTGTTTTAATTATTATTGGAATATTGGTGTTACTTGCTATACCAAATCTAATGCCTCTTATCTCTCGTGCAAGGAGTACAGAAGCTAAATTACAGCTTGATCATATACATATGCTTGAAAGAAGCTATTTTTATATGTATTCCAGGTATTCTGACGACTTTGAAGAAATCGGATACGAGCATGTAAAGCTGGTTTCTGAAGGTGGTACGGCCAACTATATTATCGAAGTTGTAGAGTCATCTGTGAATGAATTTAGGGCAAAGGCAACTTCTATTGTCGATTTTGATGGCGATGGTACTTTCAATGTATGGGAGATTGATCAGGATAAAAACCTTCGTGAGGTAGTGAAAGATTAATATATGCTTTACATTACTATACTATTATTAATTGTACTCCTATTAATTTCTTATCAAGATTTTCGTTTTCAAGCAGTTTCCTGGATTCTTTTTCTTGCTGGATTTGGATTGATACTCTTTAATTCTGTTTCAGAAAATACATTATTAAACTTATTTATTAATGCTTCGGGAAATACCATTCTTGTATTTTTTCAGCTTGGCATTATCTATCTTTATTCACGATTCAAATTAAAAAAACAAAATATCTTTAAGTCAGTATTTGGTTTCGGTGATTTACTTTTTCTAATCATGATTATTCCTTTGTTTTCACCTCTAAATTTTATTGTTTTCTTTTTATGCTCGGTAATTTTTAGTTTAATCGGTTATTTTCTACTTAAAGCGTTTAAAATATATAAAAATGAAAGAGTGCCTCTGGCTGGTTTACAGTCTCTTTTTTTAATAATAGTTCTGATTTCTCAATTTTTTATTAAGTTTAATCTCTATAACGATTATCTAATTTTAGATAAATTAAATCTTTTTTAATGATTCAGGACGGCTATATACTTATTTCAACAGAATTACAACAGACTATTACTGCCGAACAGGCTTGGCATTATCATATAATTCCCCAAAAAGCAGAAAATAATTTACTAAGCTTTTATATTTCAGATTCTGAATTAATTGAAACAGTAAAAGACGAACTTGAGTTATTGTTTGGTAAAAGCATTGAATTAGAAAAAACAGATTCAGAAATTATATCAAAATCATTGGGTAAATATTATCGTAAGAAAAAACCCGGAAGTAGTTCAAAAGCAACAGAGTTTACTGCTAAATCAGAAGATTTCTTAATAAATCTGATTACCGAAGCCAACGAAACAGGAAGCTCGGATATTCATATAGAATCATACGAGGAACGTTGCCGTGTACGTATGCGAATTGATGGCAAACTAATTGAACGCTACGTTTTAAAGAAAGAAGACTACCCGGCTATAATTAATAAGATAAAGATAAAAGCCAATCTCGATATTGCCGAAAAACGATTGCCACAAGATGGCCGTATATTCTTTCATACCGACAATGAGAAATTTGATATTCGTGTTTCAGTTTTACCTACATTATATGGAGAAAAGGTTGTATTACGTTTATTAAGTAAAGATGCAACCGATATTAATATTGAGTATCTGGGAATGAATCCCGATCAATTAAAAAATTATACCGAAGGAATTAAAAAGCCACACGGAATAATTTTGATTAGTGGACCAACAGGTTCTGGAAAGACGACTACTTTGTACGCCACGTTAAAAATTCTAAATAAAGAATACTCCAATATTGTTACCATTGAAGATCCCATTGAATATACACTTGAAGGAATTAATCAGGTCCAACTAAAAGAAAGTATTGGATTGACTTTTGCAAGTGCACTAAGAACCTTTTTACGTCAAGATCCCGATGTAATTATGCTGGGAGAGATTCGAGACGGAGAAACAGCCAAAATGGCTGTTCGTGCAGCACTAACAGGTCATTTGGTTTTATCTACCATTCATACAAACTCTGCTTGGGGAACTATTTCTCGATTGATAGATATGGGCGTACCACCATTTTTAGTAGCAAGCACATTGAACTTATCGGTAGCACAAAGATTAGTAAGGATGCTTTGTCCTGAATGCAAAGAAAAACACGAATTTGATCCGGAATTATACCCACGCAATTATATAGCACCATCAAAACTGAAAGAGCATTTTACAGCAAATGGTTGTGAGGCTTGTTATTATACAGGCTACAAAGGAAGAAAAGCAGTTTATGAAATAATTCCAATTGATCATGAACTGGCAGATAACATTAAAGCTCAAAACATTGATGAGAATGAAATTGAAAAGATGAGCAATTTCAAAACATTATCAGGTTCTGCATTTGAGTTATTCGAAAGAGGTGATACAAGCATCGAAGAAATTTATTCTATTTTAATAAATTCTTAAAATCCCTGTTTTCTATTTAGAATCAATACAAATTTCTAAAATTAAGACCTTTAGGTCTGTAATGCGTTTAATTTAGATTTTTAAATTCTCTCAAAAATATAATATTGTTCATAACTTCTAAGATAATAATGAACGCAATGCATTAAGAAAATGGTTTTGTTAATTAGATTTTGATTAGACTAATTATTTCATGCGTTTATTTATAAAATCCATACGTTCATCTTTTTGAAAAACCACAAATATGTTTTATAACATATTTGTGGCATAAGCTTAAATAACTATTTTCGTACACTTGTTTATTTCAAAACGGGGGAATTTACTAGTTTATTAACCTATTATAACATACTATGACACGAATTGCCTGTCTTAAAAAGAGCAGTATAATTTTTATTTTACTCTTTTTTACTATCTCAATAACAAATGCACAAATATTATTACGTCTGTGTGAATTTGTATTAACTCCTTCAACTTTAAATTTACAATACGGATTAAGTCAAGGAACTGTAGATGTTGACGTAATTAAATGCTCTTGGACAGCTGAAGGAAGTGCATATTGGATTTCAGCAAGTGGTTCGGGTAGTTTTGATGGGACTATTTCATATACCATTGCTACTAATAATACAACCAGTGAAAGAACAGGTTTCATAAACCTTGTGCATCTAGGAGAAATAAAAGCTAAAATTCCTGTTACTCAGGAAGGGGCGCCTGTTACAAATCCTCCTGGAAATCCAAGAATTATTAAATATAACGACGGACAAACTGTTTTGAGCAAACCTCTTGAGACTACTCCTAAGTATGTAACATACTATTGGCAGGGAACATCTTGTGGCACAAGCACTTCAAAATCAGAGTTGAATTACTACGACGCTATATCAACAGGAACTTATTATTTAAGAGCTAAAAATACGGCATCAGGAGTTTGGAGTGAAACTTGTTCTTTGGTTGATGTGGTTGTATATAGTAACCCTGAAACTCCTGCTAACCCGGAAAAAATATACGAAGATGGATTAATACGGATCCAAAAACCTGAAGCAATTCTAAACTGCACCATGTATTGGCAAACCAGTTCTGATGGAACCAGCACTTCAGATGTTTCATTAGAAAAAACATTTACTTCGCGGGAAACAATCTATTTAAGACAAAAGAATAATATCAGTGGATTCTGGAGTGATGCCACGATGGTTTTTATAGGAAAAATATACCATACGCCTCCTACTCCAGAGGAACCTGTAATTAATTATTTAGAAGATACAACTCAGGTCACTCAACCTGAAGAATATTACAGTTGTACAATGTACTGGCAGTCTTCTTCTGACGGAATTGATACTACGAAAACCCAATTAAGCAGAACGTTTAATTCTGACACAACCGTTTTTTTAAGACAAAAACACAATAACAGTGGATTATGGAGCGATACCAGGGCGGTTATAGTTAATATTTATTCAAAACCACCAATTTCTTCCAATCCAATAATAAATTATGCAGATGGTTCTACTATTGTAATTAAACCAGAACCCTCCGAAGGATACTCCGTTCATTTTCAGGATACAAAGGATGGAACAAACTACCACAATATTGAGCCTAACAGAAAGTTTCTAACAAATGGAAAAACCTACCTAAGACAATGGCATAATATTAGTCGCTTGTGGAGTGATCATATAACTATTGACGTAAATGTATATTCAAAACCATCAATACCTGCATTACCTTCCATAGAAAAAATTATAGGAAGTACTAAAGTTAGTAAACCAAATGCAAGCAGCGGATGCACCATGTATTGGCAAACAAAGGAAATAGGAACCAGTACTTCAGATATTTCTCCTGAAAAGATTTTGACTTCACCCGAAAGTGTATATTTAAGGCAGAAAAGTAATGAAAGTGGATTGTGGAGCGATGCACGAATAGTTGATGTAGAAGTTTACGAAGATCCTTTTAATACACTTCCAGCAATTATTTATTTTGACAGCAAATCAACTGTTCATGTTCCGGAAATGAATTTTGAATATACTTATTATTGGCAAACAGAACAAAACGGGACAAATACAGATTGGACTTTTACAAAAAATACAAAGGAGTTAATAGATCCTGAATATCCTGAAGTCCCTATTCCTAGATTTCTTTTTGAAACGGAATTTACAGAAGATACAACCCTTTATTTAAGAGCTCAGTTAAAGGAGGATCAGTCTATCTGGAGTAATGCTGAAGAAGTAAAAATAATTATTAAATATATAGAAAGTCTTAGCGAGGATAATGTGTTTATTGGTGGAGGCAACGAAACATACTCTATACAGGTTAATGCAGATTGCATATGGACAATATCTGAAATAAGTGAAGAATGGATTACAGTTACCCCAATGTTAGGTTCTGGTAGTGAGGAATTCACAATTATTTGCGCCGAGAATACTACAAATTCGACAAGAAACGGAAGTATAAAAGTTGGATCATTACCCGTTACAATACTTCAGTTTGGTGTAGGAGAAACAGGTCTAAATAAAAATTGGACAGAAAGTTATGCATTTGACGAAAACGAAAATGTAATTGCTCAAGGAAAGTCGTATTACGACCTTATGGGCAAGCAAGTGCAGTCTCAAAGTAAAAATATGACTGATGGTACTGTTACTGTTGCACAAACAGTATACGATGAGTTGGGCCGTGCTGCAATTTCAACTTTACCTGCTGTAGTAGATAAACCTAATTTAAACTACCAGATTGGTTTTATAACAGATAACACTAACGATACCTATTCTTACGAAAAATTTGATGGAGATAAACTGGATAATCCTGATCCTGTAAGCAGCAATCTCCCGGGAAGTGTAGGTTGGTATTATAGTAATAACAACACTATGGAAGCCTATGTTCCTGAAAGTGAATACCCGTATTCACGTGTTGAGTACAGCAAAATCACTGGACAAGCACGCAAAAGTGCTATGGCAGGCGAGCATCATAAAATGGGTAGCGGACACGAAACAAAAAGTTTTACAATGCCTGCATCTCAAACTGACTTGAGACCATTTGAAGGATATTTAGGAATAGATCTTGATCTGGGAAATCTGACGAAAACAATTACCGTTGATCCCGAAGATAAAATATCAGTAATTTATAAAAATGAAAAGGGTAATATTATTGCAACTTGTAAAGGAAATGGAAATGGAGGTGGACATGTACATAGTATAAGACAAATTGCACCTGCAGATTGTGGATATGTTGATATTCATTTATCAATACCCAGTGCTTTTTCAACATATATAGAATATATAGAGTCAATTACAAATCTTGAGACAGGGGAGGTTGTAAATTATACTAATCCTATGCCGGCAGGTTTTTACAGAATAAAATCAAATATCACAGATGATTTTTTATTTTATTACGATATTATTTATACTCATCATGCCTTTTTCATTTATGATAAGGCGGGACGTCTAATAGAATCGTATTCTCCAAAAGCAACGATGGAATTAAACCCTGAATTGAAAACAACATATACCTACAATTCTTTAGGATGGTTAATTAGCTCATATTCTCCGGATCAAGGATATATAGAATATATATATAGAAAAGATGGAAGTATTCGATTTTCCCAAAATTCTAAACAACAAGGATGTTCGAAATTTTCATTTATCAATTATGACAACGGTGGACGTGTAACTGAAATTGGAGAGTATAATGAAACTGCATCAATAATATTTAGTGCTTTATTAGATCCGGATACAGAATTAGATCCAAATCTCTGTGAGGATGTTACAGGATATGAATACGATTATCCTGATGAGACATTGAATGATTTTGGACTATTTCAAAAATTTGTAGTAGGTAAAGTTTCTAAAACTTGGAGCAAGAACTCAATTACATGGTATAGTTATACTTATGATAGTAAAATTGAATGGATTGCACGTGATATTAAAGATCTGGGATTAGTTACCATTGATTACGAATATGATTTTTATGGAAACGTAACTTCAGTTATATATGATAAAGGTAATTATTCAGAACGTTTTGATCATAAATATACTTATGATGCTAATTTAAGATTATCGCAAGTAAAGACTATTGAATATAATGCAGATGGTTCAATTAAAAATGAACAACTACAAGCGAAGTATGAGTATTATGCTCATGGGCCACTGAAACGAGTCGAAATTGCAGAAAACATGCAGGGTATCGATTACGTGTATAATATTAATGGTTGGTTAAAAAGCATTAATCATCCTTCAATTGATGAAAATGATCCCGGTAAAGATGGTTATGCTAATTCATTTGAACAGGATATGTTTGGTATGAGCCTCGATTATTATAGTGGCGATTATCTACGATCAGGAATTAATATAACATCAAGCCCTGATAATGATTTATACGATGGTAAGATTAAAGCTCAACGTTGGAAAACGCGTGATGCAATATACGATCAAATGAGTACTACTTCTACTGAACAGTGGTTGTATAAATACGCATATGATTCGCAAAATTTTTTAAAAGAAGCATTATTTGGTAAATATAATATTAGTACTGATTTTAATTATACAGGAAATGCACAAAGTATCAGAAACTTAACCTATGATGCAAACGGAAATTTACTTACATTAAAAAGATACAGTTATACAGGTGCAATAATGGATGATTTTGAATATGCATACGATGAACTAATTCAAAAAAACCAGTTAAGTTATTTACAGGATAATGCTGCCGATATTGTTATAGATGATGAAAATTTGGGCGATATGGAAAACGGCACATACAATTTTGCATATAACCCTATTGGGCAAATTAAAAGTAAGATATTTGATGGTTTAGCCAGTTATTATAAATACGATGCTTATGGTATGGTAACAGGCGTTTACAAAGATTCAACATATACAATTCCATTAGCTGAGTATTTTTATGATGACATGGGTTACAGGGTTAAGAAAATAGATTATACAAGTGATCCTGAACTAATAACATTTTATGTTAGTGACGCAAGTGGGACATTATTAAGTATGTATACAAAAATTAATAATCCTGATATTGTAGCCGACCAAACCGAGCTACCTATTTATGGTGACGAACGGTTGGGTTTATATAATAAAAGTTACACAGGAAATAGCCAAAGTATTTACGAATTAAGTGATCATTTGGGTAATGTTCGTGCGACTTTTGGAAACGATGCTTCAAACAATATACAATTGTATAGTTATACCGATTATTACCCATATGGCATGGCTATTCCGGGTAGGCAAGGAACACCGGGCAGTTACAGGTTTGGTTACCAAGGGCAGTTTGCCGAGTACGACCAGGAAACTAAGACAAACCAGTTCGAGGCTCGTTTATGGGACTCCAGAATTGGACGTTGGACATCTCCCGATCCAGCCGGGCAGTTCTATTCTCCTTATTTAGGAATGGGAAATATACCAAACATGGCTATTGATCCTGATGGAAGAAAGATTATTATAAAAGGGAGTAGTAGTTTTCAACACAAAATGTGGCAATCGATCGAATTAATGCGTCGCACAAGCTTAGGTAGCCAAGTTTACAAGGCACTTGATAACTCAGGTACAATTTACACAATAAGGCAAACTAAAAGTGTATTTGATAAACCACATTTTGAAGGGACAACCGTTTTTATGAGCACAGTTGGTATCAGAGGTTTGTTAGAAAATCAAAAGTTTGGGATGAATTTGGATACGTATAGTATTTTGGGACATGAGCTTTTTCATGCATTTCAGTCACAATTTGATGAATTTAGTAAAATGTCCACATTGGAATTGGAGAAAGAAGCAGTTGGATTTGAAAACTACTTAACTTCAGTATATGGAAGGACAAAGATTAGAGATGGGTATAGTGGATTAGGTAGGATATGGGCAGGTGCTACTACTGAAACTTTTAATCCATTAAATGAAAGAGTTTATTTAGAACCCATAGAATTAGGTTCAACATTCGGGACATCAATTTTTAATGTTGTTAGGTCGGTAAATACTGGATTTTCAAAAATTACTTGGTTTAAAAGCAGAAAAATATGGCATTTCTAATATTAAAATATAAATGGTATGTTAAAAAAGAAAAAAACTTTTGAATATATTCTATATATTGTTGTTTTCTGTTTTATCTATGTTCTTTTAGAAAAATATCTAATAAAGTATTTTTCATTATTGCCTTCGATTGAAAGTATAAAACACATTAAATGTGATTCTTTTGGATGTAGTTTGAAAATAAAGTATAAAATATATTTTTATTTGGGGATAATAATTTTTATTTCAACTTTTACAAAAAAAATAGATAATAAAATCACATATAAAATTTTTGTAATAATAATTTCATTTATATGTTGTTTTATTTTTTATTGGATATTTCAGATCTTATTATATATCATCCCTATTCCATGTGATTTTATTTCTATTAATGAAGTACCTATTGATTGTGGAGAAATCCTAATATCTTTTATATCTCTCAACTTTAGCTTCTTAACTATATACTATCTATATAATTGGGTTACTTGTAAAAAAAAGCAACCAAGTCCCACAAAAAGAAAGTAAGGAAATAAAAAGTAAAATGAATATAGAAAATTTAGATATTAAAAGAATAAAAAACCTTATATATGAAAAAGAATACAATTTTTTACATAGCAATAGTAATTGCAATATTGATACTGGCGTATTTCCAGTTTACAGGCAAAGAAAAAATTGCATACATAGAGATTAACAAGATGTTGGCAAATTACGATGGAATGAATGATGCTAAAATTGAGTTTAATAATAAAAAAACTGTTTGGCTTTCGAAAACAGATACTTTGCAGGCCGAATTGCAAAGAAGCTTGCAAGTTTATGAGAAAAATATGGCTGGCATGAGCTTAAAACAAAAACAGGACACAGAACTAAATTTGCGTAGTAAGCAACAAGAACTGGCTAATTACAATCAGGTTGTGCAGGAAATGATGCAAAAAGAACAACAGGAAATAACCAACCATGCTTTAATACCAGCCGACAAAATTATTAAAAACTATGGTAAGAAGCATAACTTAAAAATAATACTTGGTGCTATGCAACCGGGGTATATTTTATATGCCAAAGATGCACTTAATATAACAGCTGATATTACAGAAGAATTAAATAAAGAATATGCACAAAATAAGTAAAATATCAATATTTTTTATAAGCTTATTTTATTTGTTTATTATTTTTTCGTGTAATAAACCAGTATCACGAGAAGAGCTGATCAATTATATTAATGAACCAAAGAATGGGTGCATGAAAAGTAATCAGCACAAAGGTTGTAATGTGTCGGTTTTTTATCGACCAATTGAAATAATAGCTTACGGAGAACTTGTAAAAGAAAAGGGGAAATCCCAAGAAGCAGTTGATAGCGTTAGACAACTATATTCTAAAAACCTGTATTTTATTATCAGTTTATCGGTTAATGAGTATGATTACTTGCAAAAGTATGTAAACAATCTATCAGAATATAATAATGTTGTAAGTTATTTAAATTATGGTATTCAAACTGATCTTAAATTAATTATACCAGGCAAATCTTCTTATTATCCTATCGATTGCATATTTACCCGTGCATACGAAGTTTCAAATACAAATAATATTTTAGTTGTTTTTAACAAAGAAGTTATCAATAACGAAAAGGAATTTACTATACAGTTTAATAGTGTAAGAAAAGATATAGGAAGTCATTCTTTTAGTTTTAATATAAAGGATCTTGAGACTATTCCTGAAATTATCATTTATTAAGAATAAAATAAATCAAAATATGAAAAAGTTATTCGTTTTAATCATTGTTTTTTTGGGTATTATAACAACTATTTATTCACAAAAGTTACAACCGGAATATACATCTTATGAATCGCCTAACACTACTGATATGGTGAATTTAGTAACCGGCGATTTTGTTTATAATATGCCACTACTCCATGTTCCTGGACCTGCAAAAGGTTTCGACTTACCTTTAAGTTATCATGGAGGAATTTTACCAAATCAGGATGCATCATGGGTAGGCTTAGGATGGTCATTAAATTGTGGAGCAATAAACAGAAATATAAGTAAATTTCCTGATGATTTCAATGGTGAAACAATTGAAAGTGATATAAGTAATAAAGGTATTACAGCTGTTACACGAAGCTGGGTGGTTTTTTCAGATGTAAAACATTCTGAAAAAGGTTATGGCTATTCTTTAACATTACAGGGTTTAAACTATAGTTGGGGTAAAGCAAATGATAATGCTATTTCTATAATTGGAATAGGTTATAACTTTGAGGGCGACGATAAAGGAATGACATTTGATTCTGAGGAATTTGTAACAAATGTGGCTGCTGCGGCATCTTACCTTGTCGGTGCAGGAGTAATTACAGGGCCACTTTCATCAGTTATTGGGTTATTGGATGTAGGAATAGGTACATATACTCAACTTAAAGGTATGGATCAGCTGGGTTCAGTAGTGTCCGATTTCTCAGATATTAATGGATTATGGAAAACTGAAGTTAAAAATCAATGGGTTAATACAGATTGTTTATTAAAATCAACACAAAGACAATTTATAAATACTGGGAATGATGAGATTAGTTATGGAACACTTTATTTGCAAAATATAACAAGAGAAACTAACTCTGGAATGATTGCTGATAATGTTTATGACGAAAATGGGAACCAGTTGGTTAATTATCCACATGTGGGTAATAATTATGTGCATGACTACAATATGCATGTTGATAATGATGTGAGTTTTCAGTGGAGTTTAAATCCTACTGATATTGCATACGATTATTATAGTGTGCAAGGTACTGGAGTTTCAGGAACCATAACACCTTACCGGCTAGATGCAGGTTCAATATCAACTAATAATTTTGGAGATTATATGAATTTCCTAAAACTTTGTACTACCCCTTTTAAGAATCATAGAGTAAATTTTAGATATAAAGGTGATATTGCTAACAAGTACACTTATCTTACTGGTGAAAATTATGGAATAGATATGACAGCAGGTGATTTAGTTAATCAAGTTGGTATTTCTGTTGCTGCAAATAATAATAAGCCTGTATATACAGTATCCGATGATATTTTATATGACTCTAATAAACAAATTGAAACAGATAGAGAAGGCTTATATTCAAAAAGGTTAGCTTCAGGTAGATATATAAAATGGGTTACTAATGACGAAATATTAAATGGAACTGCATTTACAAATAAAAACTTTTTGGACTTTCTTTCTCCTTCTGAACGAGCTTCATTTAGAGATGAATGTAAAAACATTAATTACTTAGATGATTTTACTGGAGGACATGGTATTGGAGGTATATCAATAACAAGAGAAGATGGTGTAATTTATCATTACGCATTACCAGTTTATAACCTGGCTACTGTAATTGTTACAGATATAAATTATGAAGATATCAGTGGCAACACTGTTTCAACTCATAAAAACCTAAATAAGTTTGCTATACATTGGTTATTAACAGCAATAACTGGTCCTGATTATATTGATCGAAACGATAATAATATTGTGGACGAAGGTGATTGGGGTTATTGGGTTAACTTTTCTTATACTAAAGGGGAAAACGCATATTTAAGAACACCATTTGATGGATATATATACTCACCTGACGAAATGACGAAAAGTGTAAATGCATCAGTGAGGGAGACATATTATTTGAAATCAATTGGTACGCCAACGCATACAGCATTCTTTCAAAAATCAGTTAGAGAAGATGGTAAGTCAAGAAGTCCTGTTCTGCAAGATGTATACAATAGTCATAAATTGAATAATATTTATTTATTAAACAGAAAAGATTATACTAGACTTATAGATAATCATTCAACTAATATTGATGCATTTGAAATGGGTGAAAGTGATAGCAATATTCAATCATTTCTAAAAATAAATCAAATTAAAAAAATATCATTTAATTATAATTATGAGTTATGTAATGGATATCCTACGAATTTTAACGGAAATGGAAAGCTATCTCTTCAATGTATTAGTACAAGAGGAATAAATGACACAAAATTACTGCCTGATTTTGTTTTTGAATATGGAGCAAATCCTAATTATAACCTAGATTATTGGGATGGTTGGGGTATGTATAAGATTGGAGGATCAAATACAAATAGGATTCCAACAGGAAGTGGTACGCAATGGGCCTTAACCAAAATAACTACACCAATTGGATCTGTTATTGAAATAGAACAGGAAAGAGATAAGTATTCAAATGTATCTGGGTATAGTCTACCACAAGACCTTAAAGGAGGCAATGCCCGAGTAAGTGAAATAATTGTTAACGATGGAATTGGCACAAAAATGTCAAAAAAATACATTTATACAAAAGATGGAACAGCTAATGGACAAAGTTCAGGTGCATGTTCTATTGAGCCAAGTTATAATAGAAGTGATATTGACCTATATGATGTTTATAAAAAACAATCATTATTAAACTACCCTAATACCCCTGTATTGTATGGAAAGGTAACTGTCTTAAGCAATAATGATGAAAGTGGGAATTATTTATCTAAATCTCAATTTGAATATGAAATGCCACATTATGACATGGTAACATGTATTCCTAATAATATACATGACGGGTTTGTTGAAGGTATTTTAGTTAAAATTAGAAATTATTTAATAAAAGTAAATACCAATAGTATTGGATCATTAAAAACTATTAAAAAATATTATAATAATGATTTAGTACAATCTGTAAAATATAATTATACAAATGCTATTTCAGATGATCAGGGTATATTTACTGAAGGCTCAATTTATTTTGAAAGGTGTTTGTGGGGTGCTTCATATTCCACAGATCGATTGTTCAGAACTACAAAAATAATGTATCCAAATATACTTAGTTCTGTAGAATATAAAAGTAATGGTAGGAAAACTACTGTTAGTAATTTAAATTTTGACTTCTTAACAGGGCGGGTTTTAAGTAAAAAGTATAAGAACGATCCATTACCTTGGGAAAATATCTCCGGAAAAACATTTATAGTTGATTATTTACCAGCATATAAAGTATACTCTAACATGGGTATAAAGGCTGAAAATTCATCTTATAAAAATATGATTTCTCAAAATGTGGCCAACCTGACTAAGATATTGGATGGCTCAAACTATAAAGTTATTAATGCTAATATTACAAAATGGGAAAAAGACTGGACATATCGTAATTACTATGAGTCTTTTGAAGAATATATAGAAGATGGAACCATTAGTGATATCTACAGAGTAAATAAGAAGTTTATATGGAAAGGAGATCTAAATCCTGATGGAACATATAGCTCTTCTCAGTTTTCAAAATATAACACAATGGAAGAAATTGAGGATAACTTTAATGTTATAGATTCTGATGTTGATGGGTGGCAATTGGTTACAGAAATAAAAGAATATAATAAGAATTCAATACCATTAGAAATTAGAGATATAAATGGAGATTATTCATCAACTAAAATGGATGTAAATAATAAAAAAGCAATTGCAACAATTTCAAATGCATCTTATAGACAATATTCATATACTGGTTTTGAAGAAGCTGTATCCAGAGAAGATAAAATTGATTTTAGCGGAGAAATTTTTGGTAAAGAAATTAAGAACTCCCTTTATTTATCAAGTGAAGTCTCAGATTATATGGAATATATGAATTATCCTCAATCGTCGATAAATGCGCATACAGGAAATTTCTTGGTAAGAATACAGGGAACAGAAGAATCATCTGGTAATACTGGGGGTCCTGAAGTTATTATACTAAATGAATCTACAGTTTCACGCAAATTTCAAGCTTCTGTATGGGTTCATGAGAATACTTCACACGCCAAATTAGTTATTGTATCTTCAGAAACAGAACATTTTAATCCAGATAATTGTTTAAAATTTGGACAATGGTATTTATTTACAATTACTGGAGAAATACCTGCAGGGGAAAGCAGAAAAGTTTATGTAGATTGTATTGGCAGTGCTAATTTTGCATGGGTTGACGATTTTCGCGTGCATCCTATCGATGCTTCTATGCAGTCATATGTATATGATCAGCATACAGGAGCCGTAACTGCAATTTTGGATAATAACAATATTGCAACCAAATATACCTATGATGCTGGAGGAAAGTTAATAGCTGTTTATAAGGAAACACCTGATGGCTTTAAAAAGATTAGCAGCCATGATTATGGATATGCAAGGGCTATTGAGAATTGCACATTTACAAGTGGCCTTTCTGTAAGTTTCAATAATACAACCAATATTGCAACACTGACAATTAATGTAAAAAACAAGGATAAAAGAGTTCCTGCAAACTGTAGGGTGAATTTCAGAGTCCTGGATGCTCAAGCCAGCCTTACAAAAATGATACCTCCCTTAACAACTGTTACCTTTAAACAGGAACTTCGTGTATGGGATAGCTATGAAGGTTCACATACGTTTATTGCTACCCTTGAAAATGAAGGAGAAACCAGAAGTAAAGGGTGTAATATTCCTGAAGGCAAACCTGAATTTGAAGTTCTTATTGATGGTGTTAAAGTAAATGATGGAGTTTCATTGGACCTTGGAGAAACTGAGATTGGAACAACTGTGAGTAAAGTAATTACCATAAATAATCCGGGAACAGGCGTTCTGGAAATGAGACCTTTTGTAGTATCTTCTGAAACAGGCTATTTTAGTGCAGGAGGTCCATTCTTACTGGATGTTAGTGCAGGGACTTCTGTACCTTTAAATGTAAGTTATAATCCTGCGGAAGTTGGTAATCATGAAGGCCAATTACAATTAATATACCTTAATGGAATTACACGGTGTGATTTTTGGATTAATTTAGATGGTTCTGGTACAGGAAGCTCTGGGGGCAGTGGAGGTACAGGACCTCCAGGAGGAGGAGTTATTATAAATTAACTTACATCTAAATTAAATAGTAATTAATTGGCACAAGGCAGAATGACTTGTGCCTTTTTATTTCATTTAAATGTATACTTTAAAACTGTTCTGTCATATTGAGCAATGTCACACTGAGTTTTGCCTGTCGGCAGACAGGTTTATCGAGTGTGTCGAAGTACCCCAGCTCGCGCGCGTATGTTACGCGTGCTTTTGTAACAAAGTATTTAAATTAAATTTTTCAATAATCCAGCTCGCACGCGTTTGTAACGCGTGCAATAGAGTAGGAACAAATAAATAAAAAATATTATAAATGTTAAGCGTAGCGTTCCCGAAAGTTTTTGGGACTACACTTTTTTTGTTTTAATCGATTCCGGTACAAAGATCGGAATGAGGTTAATTTAAATTAGAATTTTAAAATTACTTATTCCCAATCTAAATAACTAATATTTTTATACTTAGCCTTACAAAACGTTTTCTATTTCCAATAAAAATGATAATTTTGAATCCCCATTTTGTGAGTAAAAAATTGTTATTAACGAATAATATTTCAGGTTTTGAAAATAAATATAAAAATGTCATACCTTAAAAAGTCTGTTTCAGCTCTATTTATTGTTTTGTTTGTTACGACTCATCTTATGGCTCAGGACTCTACCCTTACGTTTAGGCAGATACTTGATCAAAAAACCATAGAAATTCCAAAACTGAACGAAAAAGTGAACATTTCTGTTGGTAATGTTCAAATTCAGGAATTTTTGCGTGGTGTAGCCAACAATTCCGGAGTAAACATCGATGTGGATCCTACACTACAAATAATGGTTACCAATAATTTTTCGGATGTTAAAGTTGCCGACATACTCTTGTTTTTAAACGATCAGTTTGGTTTAGATATTAATTTTATAGGAAATATAATAACCATTAAAGGAACCGGAAAGGTTCAATCAACTACTACCAAAGTTTTATACAATCGGGAAACCGATTTGATTACTATTGATTACGATAACGAGCCTATAAATGCTGCTATGCGAGAAATAATTCGTGTAACGGGTTACAATATTATATTATCTCCCGGACTGGATTCACAAAAAATCAAAGGCTACATTCAAAATATGCCTTTCAGTAAAGCTATTGATAAACTGGCGTTTACCAATGGCTTAATTGCACAAAAATCCAGTGACAATATTTTCATTATTAAAAAAGCCGAAGCTGATGATAATCAGAACTTATCTATAAGCAATTACAATCGTGGTAAACAAGTAAATGTGGAATCTTTTCGCCGAAAGGGAATTCAGATTTCTACAGAAAGTGTTGATAGCATAAGTATTTATGCTAACAAGGCTCAAAAATTGGATTTGATTGAAGTTATTGCAGGTCAATTGGGAATTGGATATTTTATTGCTTCGGAGCTAAAAGGAGAAATCTCACTGAATGTTGAAGGAGTTACTTTTGAAGAGTTTCTGGATTATGTCTTAAGCGGCTCAGAATATACATATAAAAACCTAAATGATATTTATCTGATTGGAGGTAAAAGTATTAATGAGATCAATGAATACAAAGTTGTTCAGTTACAACACCGAACTGTTGATTCAATAATGCATATTCTACCTAAAGAAATGGTTAAAAATGTGGAGATAAAAGAATTTGTTGAGCTAAACAGTGTTTTTCTTTCAGGAGCTTCTAATAAAATCCGTCAGGTAGAAAATTTTATTAATCTTATCGATAAGCCTGTTCCGGTAATTTTAATTGAAATTATTATAATTGATGTAACTAAATCGCATACTATTTCCACTGGAATTACGGCAGGATTAGGTGAAGCTCCAACTACAACAAAAGGTCAGGTTTTCCCTTCGGTTGATATGACACTGGGTTCCGAATCGGTAAACAGTATCATTAATAAGTTCGATGGTTTTGGTTGGGTAAATTTAGGTAATGTAACTCCTAATTTTTATCTGACATTAAAAGCTCTGGAAGACGAAGGAATTCTGGATATTAAGAGTACTCCAAAGCTTTCTACCATGAATGGCCACAAAGCCAACCTGAAAATTGGTCAGACAAAATATTATAAAGAAGAACGAAGCCAGTATTACGGAACTCAAAATCCATCATTAAATAGTTATTCTGAATATAAATCCGTTGATGCTGATTTAGAAATAATTATCAGACCTGTAGTTTCTGGTGATAATCAGATAACACTTGAAATTTCGGTAAAACAATCCGATTTTGATTTGTCTAATTCATTAGGTGAAGGAGCACCTCCCGGAAAACGAAATAAAGAGTTTAAATCAACAATCAGAGTTAAAAATGAAGATGTTGTTCTTCTTGGCGGACTTGAGCAACAACAGATAAATGAATCAGGATCAGGCTTGCCTCTTTTAGCAAGAATCCCAATTATTAAATGGCTTTTTAGTTCAAAAACAAAAAGTAATTCCAAGGCCAAATTAAATGTTTTAATCAAACCAACAATTATAGGTTAAGTGTTTCAGGATATCTTAAATAGCAGTTTTATTAAAGGATCAAGGGTTCTTGGTGTTGACTATTTTATTAGTTCTAATGGTCAGCCTGAGATAAATTGCATTATCCTGAATAAAAAAAAGGAAAAGATATTTATTGAAAAAAGATTTTCAGGAATAAATTCGGTCGATCAGTTAAGTGATGATGAGACAAAAGGATTACCTCTTGCAATATCTGTAGATGGTAAAGGTGTTATTCTTAAAGTAACTGAATACGATAAAAACAGGAAGCTGATTAATCATATTTTACCGAATGCCAACGAAGATGATTTCTACATTCAAAGTACTCCGGCAGTAGATAATAAAATGATTATTTCTGCAATACGAAAAGAGATAGTACATGAGATAGTAGAAAATTTCAAACAGGCTGGATTTCAGATTGTAAACTTCTATATTTCAGCTCTATCCATTGAAAATTTTTTAGGCATTATTGAGGATGAAAAAATATTTACAAATCGATATGAAGTAAATAAAGATTCGGAGCTGATAAAAAGTATTGTAAAACTCCCTGAACCAAATCAGGCAAGTATAAGTATTGGAGATGAAGAAATATATTCCAATGAGGTTCTGTCTTATGCAACTGCACTAAGTTTTTATCTTTCAGATACAGAAAATTCAGGTTTAGATTTTGTAACAGAATTGGCAAAGGAGTATACTTTTAAACGTTTGTTTACTATGGCAGGTTGGTTTACACTTGCATTCTTCTTTATCTTATTAATGGTAAATTACTTTTTCTACAATAATAACAATCAAAACCTAAACAAACTTACTTTTTCATTTAACCAGAACAGAGAACTGATAAAAAAACTCGATACTCTGAAAAACGAGTATTTAATAAAGGAACAGTACTTTGTAAATAGCGGGTTTCTGGATGCATCGAAACTTTCTTATTATGCCGATCGAATATCTTATTCTTTACCGTCAGAAATAAAACTCTCGGTAATGAATATAAATCCTTTGAATACCAAAATTAAGGAAGAAAAGCCATTAGGATTTTCAATGAATCAAATTACCATTTCGGGCACTGTTAGTCAGAGTATTATTCTTAACAACTGGGTGAAAAAACTAAAAAAACTTGATTGGGTTAATAATGTAAATATATTGGAATATAATCAGGACGTAGCGAACATTCCTGCTGATTTTAAACTTGAAATAGACCTGAAACAGAATGTTTAAAAATCTCACATATCGCTTAAAATTAATATACCTTGGTGTAGGGTTTATTGTATTTCTATTTCTTTCGTTTAAACTTGCAATAAATAAAACTTTTGATTTAAAAAAGCAATGCAATAATTACGAAATGCAATTGAGCCAGTTGAAAAATGCACCGCAACAAATGGCTGTTATTAAATCAAAACTAAATGAAATTGATCAAAGAGTTGGAGTTAAGAATATTGATCAGATCAATTTCGAAGAGTTGATTATTGAGCATGTAAGTAATTACTGTAAAAACAATAATCTGGTATTGAAAGATTATCCCGGAATACACAAGTTTTCTCAACAGGATTACATAACCGAAACATGTAAAATTACAGTCGAAGGTAGTTTTATTAAATTACTCAGACTGGCATATGGAATAGAAAACAACTTTTCGTACGGAAAAGTATCATCCATAAACTTTTATACTGAAAAGAATTTTAGAACAAAAAATACCGAGTTGTTGCTTGAAATCTATGTTCAAAACATTAAAATACTAAACAATGAATAAATTATTTTATATACTTCTTATTGTAGTTGTAGCCATAGCTGCTTGTAACGATTTTTTCGAAGAAGATTTAACTGGAAAAATAGTGACCCTTGTTGCTCCTACAGACGGATTACAAACAAGCAACTCTTCTTTTACTTTTTGGTGGGAAGAAGTTGACGGTGCCTCAAAATATAATCTGCAAATTGTAAATCCAAATTTTGAGGCAATTGAAAAGCTTGTTGTAGATACCAATATTGCCGGTAATCAATTCGAAGCACAGCTGTATCCGGGAAATTTTCAGTGGAGAGTAAAAGCGTATAATAGTGCAGGAGAAACACCTTATACTGTTTATTCGTTAGTGGTTGACAGTTCATTAAGTGTGGAAGGAACAGAGGTAATACTCAGTTCACCTAATAATAATACAGCAACAAGTGAGACTGAAATTGACTTTAGCTGGGAATTGATATATAATGCAACAGAATACAATATAAAGATCAGAAAGGACAGCTGGAGTAGTGGCGATTTAATTGCTTCTGATAATATTGAAAATACAAATTATTCAAAAGAAATAACAGAAGAAGGAGAATATTTCTGGGGAGTGCGTGCTATGAATGAAAACTCAACGTCTCTATATTCAACCAGAAGCTTTTTTATTGATCGTACTGATCCAAATGTACCAGCCCAAACAAGTCCTGCTCATGGAGAAACCATAACAGGAACTTCTGTAACATTTACTTGGACAAGACCAACAGATTCAGGATCTGAAGTGTTGGAAGAAATAATAATTGGAACGGATTCTACTTTTACAGTGGGTGTTCTTGAAGAAAAAAGCGATTTAGACTTAACATATACAAAAAGTTTAAGTGAAGGAAAATATTACTGGAAAGTTAAGTCGATTGATAAAGCCAGAAACGAAAGTGCTTATACTGATTTCAGAAGGGTTACCATAAAAAATGAAAAATAAAAAGTTAACATATATTTTATTGCCATTGGTTATCATCGTATGGGGACTTGTGGTTTATCGTATGTTTTTTGAAGGAAGAACCAAACCTGATAATCTGACACAGATTATTAAGCCTATTGTAAAAGAACAAACACAAACTAAAAATAAGACTTACAAACTTATTGCCAATTATCGTGATCCTTTTTTAGATAAAACGGCAAGCGGTAATATTGAGTCTGGAGAAAAACAGAATAAACAGACCGAATCTAATACAAATCTCAGGAGAAGACGAACTAGTGTTTCGCGTGTGCGATGGCCTGAGATAGAATATGGTGGTTTTGTTGAAGGCAACAAAGCAAAACAGACTATATTAATAAAAATAAACAAACGGGATTATTTAGCTTATAAAGGTGATACTATAGAACAAGTTATTGTTAAGGAGTTTTATGGTGATTCACTTATTGTAATTTACAGCAACGAAGAAAAAACATTATTAAAATGAAACCTTCATGACAATTTAGTTTTGACACATACGATAATGATAATAGTAGCTATGCCTTGTTATCATTGCAACGAAGAAAAAAATCATGAAGGTTCACGAGCGGGTTGTGTTTGTGGCTTGTGGGGAGCGAGTAACTAAAAAAAGATTATTAGTTGTAAAGGCATATATGTAATTCGCAAAAATCAATATATTAAAAATATATACAGATGAAAAAAATACTAACAATACTTTCTATTCTTATAGCCTCACATTACTCCTCGTTTAGCCAGAAAGATACATACAATACAAATACACGAACAATTGTAATTACCTGTGCTGATTCAGTAATAAAAGCGAACATACTCACCCAAAAAGAAGAAATTAAGTTTAATGATGAACTAAAATATTTTTGGTATAACAATAATAAAATAGGATATAATCGTGGAGGAATTAATGGCAAACCATTACATGGCTTATATTCTGTGTATAGCCTTGAAGGATTATTACTTATTCAAGGAAATTTCGAAAACGGATTAAAAATCGGCAAATGGAAATACTGGTATGTTTCAGGAGAGTTAAAACAAACGGAACCTTGGGACAAAGGTGTTTTGAATGGAGAAAAGAAATTGTATTCAGAAAGCGGAAATATTATAGAAACGGTCTATTATAAAAATGGTTCTGAAGTTTTTTCTGAAGATAAATCATTTCTTAGTAAGATTTTTAACAAAGAAAAAACAGTAGAAAAGGACACTATCCAAAATGAACCTGAAATCAAGAATCCGGAATAGTATTTTTCTTAAGGTCAATGGTGGAGCATTATATTATGCTTTACTCATATCATTAATTGTGGCTGTATTGAGTGGAATGCTTATTTTGTATACATACATCCATAATTCATATATTGACAGACAGGTATTGCAGGAACAGGTTGTATCTAATGTTAAATCAGGTTTTAATCTCGTATGTAAAAATCCTGAACTTTTAAATTATGACACTCACACAGAAATAAATTTATATGGGAATAATTACGATTCAGTTATTTTGGAAAAAAGACATTGGGGCGTTTATGATTTAATTTATTCCGAATCCAATAGGCACAATTACAAAGCCAGGAAAATTGCTCTTTTAGGTGATCATTCAGGCAAAAAGGAAGATATTGCTTTATATCTTGCTGACAAAAAAAAGTATTTATCTATAAGTGGAAATACCTTGTTAAAAGGAACTTGCTATTTACCCAAACTAGGTATAAAAAGAGCATACATAGAAGGACAAGGATACCAAAATCGTGAATTAGTAAATGGTATAGCTCAGCAAAGCAACAATGAGCTACCTACCTTAATTCCTGAAAAATTAAAATATTTAGAAAATTTAATTAATGGAACTATTGATAAGTCAGATAGTATTATTGAATTAACAGCACAATTAGCAAAAAATGAAATAGCAAATTCATTCAATAATAATTCATTAATTGTGTATTCTGATGAAATAACAAAACTTCAAGGAATTAATGCAAGCGGGAATGTTATTTTCAAATTTGATAATGAAATTACTATTTCAGCAAACTGCATATTAAAAGATGTGATCATTATTGCTCCTTCAGTTATTTTTGAAAATGATTTTTCAGGGCAGGTTCAGGTTCTTGCAACCGAAAAAATAAAAATAGGAAATGCATGTAAATTCAAATATCCATCTTTTATAGGAGTTTTAAAATCAATACCCGAATCTGGAGTTTCAATTACACTTGGTAAAAATACAGTACTTGCAGGGGGTGTTTTATTATATTCTTCAGCTTCAGTCTCTAAAACTCCTTTAAAAATGCACATTAAAGAAACTGCAGAGGTTTATGGTATAGTTTATTGCAATGGATTTATTCAGCACAAAGGTGCAATTTATGGTAGCTTGTTTTGCGAGGGTTTTACTTTAAAAACAGCATCCTCTTTGTACGAAAATCACCTTTTAAATGCTACTGTAGATTATTCAAAATTACCATCCGATTTTGCAGGAATTAACCTGATTGAAAAACCAATTAATTTGAAACATATTAAATGGCTCGAATAATTCTGTTATTTCAAAAACATCGGGAAAAATCAATTTTCCCTTTAGGATCGGGGTAAGAATTGTTTTTTCTTTTAAACTTATAATCACACTTCGATAAACCTGTCTGCCGACAGGCAAGACTCAGTGTGACATGTTAATTTTAAGGCAGTTGTCATCTTGAGCAATGTCATCCTGAGCCTGTCGAAGGATAGTCGAAAGGTTGACAACTATTTTAATCCTTAAAAAAATTTGTTAAAATAAAATTGGCTTGTATTCTTATTTTTTATTTAGAATTAATATAAATTTCTTAAAAAGAGACCCTTGGGTCTGAATTACGTTTAATTTCATATTTTTAGATTTACTCAATCACGGATTTTGTTCACAACTTATAAGACAAAGGTCAACACTAAGTTTTAAGAAAATGGTTTTGTTAATAAAATTCCAGAAGCTTAAATCTATTTTGCGTTTATATATAAAATCCATACGCTTATCTTTTTTACAATAACACGAATGTGTTATAAAACACATTTCTTAGCTCGCCATTAATAACTACTTTCGATCACTTTTTATACAAAAGATTCATTTAAGAATACATTAAAATATTAATATAAAAATGTTTATGAAAAAGTTAATTACAATTATTATCATTTTATTAATTGGCACAACCCAATTAGTAAAATCACAGGAATTGCCTGACATTATTCCTCCTTCACCAAATGCAAGTTCAATGCAGGTATACGGAAATAATAATGTAAATTATTATACTGGTGCTGTTGATATTACCATTCCAATTTACACCATTGAAGGAGATGAAATAAGTTTACCTATCTATTTAAAATATAATGCGGTGAACGGAGTTTTAGTTGAAGACTTTGCATCCGTTGTTGGTTTAGGATGGACCTTAAATTATGGTGGTGTTGTTTCACGAACGATAAATGGAATTGCAGATGATCAAGTAAACGGATATTTAAATTATCCTTTACCACTATCAATTAGCTCTGAAGAATCATATGATTTTTTTCTTGAATGTTTTAATGGAGATAAAGATCCGAAACCAGATAAATTCTTTTATAATTGCAATAATCTTAATGGATCTTTTATTTTAAACAGAGATCAATCTGCTACTAAAATACCTATTAATAATGATAGCATAATCACAACTATTGATAATTCATCGAAAGAAATTACAAGCTTTGAAATTATTGATCCAAGAGGAAACAGATACAAGTTTGGTGTTGTAGAAAAAGTTTCTTCTGAATTCATTGGAGCACAAATAAATAACAACCGTGTGGTAAATAATTCGAGCTGGTATATCACATCTATGAAAAATCTTAATAATACCGAAGGGATTTCATTTTCATACAAAGAAAATATGCCAGATCTTATTACATTTAATCAATCTCCCAAAAGCTATACTATGGGTGATGCTGTTGGGACAATGCAATTAGATTATTCTCGAACATATATAGAACAACCAAAAAGAATAGAAGAAATAACAACAACTAAAGAACGGGTAGAATTTATTTATGCGGGTGGACGTGAAGATAAATCAGGGGACGTTTATTTAACCCAAATAAATATATATGATAAAAGTAACTCTGAAGAAATAATTATAAAGAAGTTCAAATTTGAGTATGAGTATTTTACTGAAACTAGTAACGCATTCATAAATACAGAAGCAGAGCATCCAGACCCTCTTACTTCAGAAATAGATCCTCTAAATTATGATTATGGAAACTATGGATGGAGATTAAAATTAAAGAGCATAACAGAAATTGGAAGTGATGGAACAGAAATGGAACCATATGAGTTTTCTTATAGCTCTACTCGATTACCAAACAGACTATCTCTTGGGAAGGACCATTGGGGTTATTACAATGGGAAAGATGAAAATACATCCTTGGAACCTGAATATAAAGTAAAATGGAGAACCGCTAGTAGTGCAGAGGGTAGTTTTAATTATAGTGTATTTGGTGATGCAGACAGAGATCCTGATACGTTATTTACACAAGCGAATATACTTAGGCGGATTTTATATCCAACCAAAGCTAGTGCGTTTTTTGAATATGAGCAAAATACTGCTCGAAACACCGAAGATAATCAGTTCTTTGGTATTGCTAACGACCGACAATCATATACACTCACAGGTATTGGAACTGATACAACGACAGAAATAAACTCATTTTGTTCACCTTCAATTACCGTAGATATTACCACTGTTCAATATTTAAAAGGAGACTGTACTGTTAGAATTAAATTCATTAATGACGATGGTGCGTATTATTCAATGGAATTAAAAGAGGACAATTTTACAACAAGTGTTGAGGTACCACCAGGAACTTATACTATTTCGATTGATCCTAGAGATCCTTCAGGTTGTGATGAGCCTGGATTAGTAATGGTAAAAGTTTCATGGGATAATGAGTATATTCAATCGGATGGAATTGTAGGTGGGGTTAGAATAAAAAAAATAACCTCAAGGGATGGCAATTTAGACACAAAGAATGATCTCAATGCATCTATTGCTTCTATCAAAGAATTTAATTATAGTAACGGATCTTTGGTTCATTATCCAAATTATGGTTACTCTTATTTTTTTTATAATTCATATGACAGTTATGCTTCTAAGATTCTTGGAGGGTATATTAGAACCGTTAATTCGACCAGGCCTTTAATATATACAAAAGGAAATGTTGTAGGTTATAGTTATGTTGAAATTTATAGCACAAATACCAAAACAGGAGATAAAACTCGCCAAAATAAATCATATGTAACATCTCAGAATTATCCTGATGAGCAATACGGATCATTTACATCACCAGGTGATGATATTTGGACTACAGCCGATGGTATTACAGCTATTCATCCTCCTTTAGTTCCATTCTCAGAATTTGATTTTGCTCGTGGGCAATTAATCTCTGAAGTAACTTATAAAATGGAGGGCGAAGCTTATAAAAAAATCAGAGAAACTAAAAATGAATATCATTATTTTAATGAAAGCCAAAAAAATCTGTTAGCAATAAATGACGATCAAGCTAAAGGATTGGGATACAGCATTATGCGTACTGGCGGAAGTTATTCATCAACAACATATTTTTCAAAAAGGTATTTAATAGGGACTGGTTATCTTTTACCAATTACATCAAAAACTTATAATTATTTTTATGATTCAACTAAAACTCCTGTGAATCCAATTAAAGTGACTCCGTCAGATACCATAATATCAGAAACGAGGTATTACTACGTAGACACCCTAGAAAATCCAATGTCAACGGTTTTAAAAGAAGAAATGCAATTAGTAGAGAATGACACCATAGAAAAAAAATATATTTATTTAGAAGACAAGGAGAATTTAGTAGATTTTGATGAAACTCAAAATGATTTTCATGAAGAGCTTAGGAATAAAAATGTTTATATTCCCATTGAAACCCAAAGCTTAATAAATGGTGTTGGTGTGCAAAGATCACGAACAGAGTATTATGATTTTGGCAATTTAATAAAGCCATCGAAGATATTGCAAGCTAATTATAATGAATCACTTGAGACCAAAGCTGAATTTTTAGATTATAATAGTAAAGGTAAACCATTAACCATTAAACAATATAATGGGAACCTGATTTCATATGTTTGGGATTCTAAAAGTATTTATCCTAAAGCTCAAATTACAGGATTGGAATATAATGATATTCCAGTTTCTACTATTAATCAAATTCAATTATTAAATCCTGATTATCCAACTGATTTTAAAAATAAAAATGATTCGATACGCCAAAGTCTATCTGGTACATTAGTTAATACTTATACTCATAAACCTTTGGTCGGTATCAAAACTCAAACCGATGCAAACGGAAATACTACTTATTACGATTATGATGGTTTTGGAAGATTAAATACAATTAAAGATAATGAGTATAATCTTTTAAAATCTTTTGAGTATAATATATGGAAAGAGATAATACCTGATATAACTGATTTAGATGCCGAATCAAGTTTCGATAAAATTATTCTGACTTGGGATAATATTCCTGATGTTAATTTCAATGTTTACAAATTAGATAATAATGGAAATTATATTCTGGTAGCTCATGGTTTAACTAGTAATACATATACTGATACAGTTGTACAACCAAATAGCATTTATAATTACCAGGTTTGTTATTATACCAATGATCTAATATCAGAAAGATTAGACAAATCGGTTTGTACTCCACCTTTGCCTGTTGAGAACATCACAGGAAACTCAACATTTTGTAAGCAAAGTATTGAAACTTTTACTATTGATTCGGTTATAGGGGCAATTGAATATGTCTGGATTGTAACAGGAGATGCATTAATTATAGATAGAAATGATACGAGTATTACAGTTCAGTTTAATTATGAAAATAGTGATTGGGATACTTCTGGTGAAATTTCTGTATTTTCAATTAATGAATGTGGGGAAAAAAGTGAAACCAAAGTATTAGATTACCATACAATACCGGATATATTAGATTATAAGGTTAATGAACCGGAAGGAAATAGTATAGTATGTCCGGGCTCGGTTTACACTTATACATCCCGTTATTTATCAGATGATGTTACATTTAACTGGATCGTACCGTATGGTTCAGAAATCATATACGGAAAGGGAACCGACTCAATAGAAGTTGAATTTGGTTCAACAGCAGGTAATATTTCAGTAAATGTATCTACTATTTGTGGGGATTCAAGTATTTATAAACATTTATCCGTTTCTAAGGACACCTTACTTTTTTTACTTTCACATCCGGAAAATCATACTGTTTGTGAAGGAGAATCTGTAACATTTGGTGTTTCAGCTGCTATAAGAGATACTTTAAGTTATTTTTACCAGTGGCAATTAAGTAACGATAACGGACTTAACTTTTCTGACATTTCTGGTGCAGAATCTCGTCTTTACACAATTTCAAATCCTGCTGGAGAAAACAATGGTAACAAATATAGATGTAAAGTAACAGAATGTGGTTCAGTGTACAGTAATGTGGCAACCCTGACAGTAACATCGCAGATTGCAAATATAGATTCAATTGCAGGACCAACAGAAATAGATCCTACTGTTATAAAAACCTATTCTATTTCTAATCTGGAAGGAGCTACTGATTATAGCTGGACAGTTCCTTCGGGAACCGAAATTCAGTCTGATCAGGATACTGCTATTAGCATAAGAACAGGAACTGCAGCAGGATATGTAAAAGTAACCGCATCTAACTTATGCTTCTCAAGAAGTAAGAGTAAATATGTTAAAATAAACTCAGTTGGTCCAACTTCTGTTACTGCAAGTCATTTAATAGTTGGTAGTAGTTGTCCGGTTACACTTACGGTTAACGGAGGCTCTTTAGGAACTGGCGCAATATGGGTGTGGTATACATCAGGATGCGGAACAGATTCAATTGGCAGTGGTAATTCTATTATAGTTAACCCAACAGGAAATGAATCCTATTACGTAAGAGCAGAAGGGGATGCAAATATTACCGATTGTGTTTCAACAGCCATTGAGGTGCTTGCGCCTGATTTCGACTTAGGTGAGGGAAATCCAACCATTGGTGATGTATCGTCCGATGGGGGAGATTACACATTCAATATTATTAGTAATGTTTGTGACTGGACTCTTGATTCTGACGAACTGTGGATAAGAATTCTAAGTTTCGATTCATCTACAGGAGATGTTCAAATTCGCTTACTTAATAATAATGATTCATATTCAAGAACTGGTAGTTTTAAGATAATTAAAGGAGGTGTAGAGGAAGAATTCTTGATTTATCAGGATGGACGACCAGATATAATTGCTGATTTTGAATTTACTTATAATGTGATAAGAAGTAAAGCTTTTATACAGTTCTGGGATCTTTCAACTGGTGATCCCGATTCTTGGGCCTGGGATTTTAAAAATGATGGAACTATTAATTCAACATTACCTGATCCGCTTACGACACTCACTTTAGGATCACATCAAATTAAGCTTACTGTAACAAAAGATGGAGGTTCCAATACCATTATTAAATCAATTAACCTTGTTGATTTGGGTAACCAATAAAAAATATGATTATGAGAGATATATTATCAAAAAAAGTACGTTTATTCACAACAGCATTTGTTTTAGTTGCCTTATTCTCAGGAACAGCATTCAGCCAGAATAACAGTATTATAACCAGAGTTTACACCGAAGCTGTTGAAGAATCAGAAGCTACATCAGCAGAAAAACAAATATCAATTCAGTATTTCGATGGTTTGGGTCGCCCAGTGCAGAGTGTTCAGGTTGGTGCAAGTGCAGATGGGAACGATATTGTTCAGCATATTGCGTATGATGGTTATGGCCGTGAGTCGAAAAGGTTTTTGTCTTATGCTGCAGGTTATGCAGGAGGTTATTTCAGAGAAAATGCAGAAGGTGAACAATTATCGTTTTATTCATCTTCAGTACCTGACAGAGCATCGGATACAAAGCCATGGTCAACCATTGAGTTTGAGGAATCTCCGTTAAATAGGGTATTACAACAAGGAGCACCGGGAACAACATGGCAAGCGCAAAGAGGATATGATTCAGACAAATCTGTTCATTTTGCCTACGAAACTAACAATACAGATGAAGTTATTCTGTTTGAAGTAGATGCCAATGGCAATCTTACAAACTCAGGTTATTACGAAAGAGCTACAACCTATAAAAATGCAACCCGTGACGAAAATGGAGTATGGAGCGCCGAATACAAAGATCAATTAGGTCAAGTTGTTTTAAAAGTATCAGACACCACTGATTTAAAGCTTAAAACCTGTTATGTGTACGACGATTTTGGATTATTGCGTTATGTAATACCTCCCAAGGCGGTAAATCTAATTATCACCACAGGAATAGTAAATTCAGATATTCTCAGTAATTTGTGTTATTCATACAAATACGACTATCGTAATCGAATGATCACAAAAAAGATTCCGGGAGCCGATCCTGTTTATATGGTTTACGATAGTCGCGATCGTTTGGTATTAACTCAGGATGGAAACCTTCGGGGAAACAGCGAATGGATGTTTACCAAATATGATCGTTTTAATCGTCCTGTTATAACAGGTATTTATTACGATATTACTTATACGGGACAGGAAAACATGCAGAATTATCTAAATTCTGAAATGACAAGCATATTTACCGAAAGTATTGATAATAATTATACTGGAACATATCTTGGATATACCAATCAGTGTTTCCCTATATTAGGTATTAACGATATAATTCTTACGGCTACCTATTACGATAATTATAATTTCGATGATAACGGAGCCTTGCAGACTTACTGCAAAAGCATCGATAATATCGATTATCCCATATCAGAAATTAACTTAGCTGTAAAAGGGCAGGTAACAGGAAGCAAAATCCGCATCTTGGGAACCGATAGTCTTATAACAAGTATTATTTTTTACGATAAAAAGTACAGACCATTGCGTTCCTATTCAGAAAATCCTCTATTGAATAAATCTGATCTGGTACTTTCAAAATATGATTTTGTGGGTAATGTTCTTGAAACATGGCAAATACATGAAAAAGCTTTTAATACATCAATTCCATTTAACGATACTATAAGTATTAAACAATGGTTTGAATATGATCATGCCATGCGATTAACTCACGAGTATCATAAAGTGGGCAGTAATCCAAAAGTTTTAATAAGCCATAACGAATACAATGAGTTAGGGCAATTAATTCAAAAAGATATTCATGGAACTTCGGATACAACCTATTTGCAGAATGTAAATTTTGAATACAACATTCGTGGTTGGTTAACCCAAATTAACAAAATGGATGATCTTCAGCAAGAAGGACAGGCAAAAGACCTGTTTGCTATGGAATTAGCTTATGATAACGCAAGTATTGGAGAAAACGGAACAGCTCAGTATAACGGTAATATTTCTGCTATGCGCTGGATTGATGATAAATACAACGAAACACAGGCATATGTATTTCAATACGATAATGTAAATCGTTTACAGGAGGCAGATCACCAAACATTTAATTCAGGATGGTGTAATACCCTTAGTTTTGATTTAGCATTAGTTGATTACGACAAAAACGGTAACATAAAGCAATTGAAACGTTATAGCGAAGGCGAGACCGTAATGGACGATATGACATATGCATATTACAATAGCAATAATTCCAACCAATTATACACCGTAAGCGATATAGGTGAAGATACAGTTGGTTTTAAGGATTTAATAAATACAGTAGATTACGAGTACGATGCCAATGGCAATATGATAAAAGACCGAAACAAAGGAATTGATACAGTAATTTATAATTACCTGAATTTACCGGAACAGATTATTGGAGGAACCGATACAATTTCATATTTTTATACAGCCAACGGCACAAAAATTGCAAAGGTTAATGCAAACCGAATTATAAAACAGTACATTGGAAATCTGGTTTACGATGAAGATTCGTTGGATTATATTTTAACATCGGAAGGAATGGTTAAAGTGGCAAATGCAAATACATTTACATACGAATATTTCTTAAAAGATCATTTAGGAAATACACGTGTTGCATTTTACGATTCAAGTAATATAGCAGCTAAATCGCAGGTTAATCATTATTATCCTTTCGGAATGTCTATTGCAGCATATGCTTTTAGTTCGCAAACCGATAATAAATATAAATACAATGGTAAAGAGTTGCAAGACGACGCAATTAATGGTACTAAGCTCGATTGGTACGATTACGGGGCGAGATTCTACGATGCTGCTTTAGGCAGATTCCACACACTTGACCCGCTTGCGGAAAATTTCTCTCAACAATCACCATTTGTTTATGCTGATAATAATCCTATAAGATTTATTGATTTCATGGGAATGAATGCTGATGATTTTTATTTTACAGAAGAAGGTAATTTATTACTATATGAAGAAACTGATGAGCCAGATAACGTTTACATCTTTAGAGATGAAGGGGACGGAATGATAGATGTAGACAAAGTGGAAATGTCAGATGAAGAGATTGGAGAGAAGATGAATGATAATGGTTATAAGAAAGTAACTAAAGAAGAGAAAGTTGTTGAGACCGATGTAACAACGGTTTACGGTGAAGGAGAAGGAGCCCCAGATATTAACACAATTACCTCTAGAGATAAAACCCTTGAGGTTAAGACAATGTATACTAAAAAAGATAATCAAGTGACAGATGTGGAGTCAATGAATTTGGCTCGAGTTGATGATCAACCTAAGACTCTCTTTGGAAAAATTATGAAACAAGCTTTATCACCTGGGGTTCAGACAAGACAATACATTAGGAAAAAGACTTACTCTTATGGTAAGAAAAAGAAAGAAGGTTCCCAAGGTGCTGTCAATACTGGTTTGAAAATAATTAAAATGGCTGAAGATTTGTTTTTTGACGGAAAGTAAAAATAAATTTTAAAGCATAACGAAAACAAAAAAATGAAAAGTATTACTGTATTAATTATTACTTTAATTATAGGTTTTTCTTGTACTAATAGAAATCAAGACCAATTCTGGTTTCTTGAAAAGGATATTGATTATAACCGAGTGAAAAATGTTTTTGCAAAATATGTGAGTTTTTTTCCAGAAAAGGGTAATTCTAAACGATTAAATTGTACATGGAGTTTAAATCCAGATGTAGAGTATAATTTGAAAGTAGTATTTGCTTATGATGATGTGTCATTTGAAGAAGAAAAGAAAAGATTGGAGAATCTTGCCATTGCAAAGTATTTAGCCAATAATGATTCTCTTCTTGTTTTAAACAGGTTTTCTACAATTGAAAATTATGGATATCCAGATAATAGTGAGATTAAAATTGAATTAATTGAACAAGAACATTTTGATGATTTTATGCCGATTCCTAACTTTTCTAACTTTTCGACTCATCAAACTAATAATACAGTTTGTAAACTTCCAGAAGATTTTACTATTTACGTTTTAGATTCTAAGTCAGGAATATTTTTAGAGGAAAAACAATTAACGAAGGGTGAATATATGCCTGAAAATTGGAAACATGGTTACTCTAAAGGTGCAGCATTAAGTGATAAAAGTAATGAAATGATTTATTGGGTTATAATTTGGTAAAATAGGAATATACAGCAAGATATAAGAAGCCCCCAACTGGCGCAAGCGATTAGATAAAAAATATATAAACAAAGAATTGGTTCAAGCATTTTGCTTGGACCTTTTTTGTTATAAAAAGTACCCAGCCCATAACGTTTATAATCGAAATAATGTTTCCGGATATCCGGAAACATTACAAAAATAAGTATTTATAGCTTATTAGAAAAGATTTGCAAGAAATCAATTCATGTTGTTTTGGATTTTGTCATCCTGAGCATGTCGAAGGATGAGCTTTTAAAATTAGGGAATTTGCCTATGCTTCGATTAACTCAGCATGACAAATTTTTAACTTATGGGAATAGGAAGGAATTCAATTTGAATGTGTTTATTCACATTCTTTACATTGCTGGTTTTCTATAATCCGAATGGTTTTAGAATATTGTTTTTGTGGTTTAAAACCATTCATATCAGGAATTGCACCTTCACAAACTTCGTTGGGAGTTAACCCAAATAAAGCAGAAAGTGGTCTGTTTTTGTATTCAGGAATTGCAATTTCAAGATACTTGTATGTTTCAGGAAAGTCAGATAGATTTTTTGTGAATAGAAATTGATATTTTAATCTGTAAAAAGCAGATTCAACCATACTGTTCGAATAAATAATATCTTTTTGAGCAATTAATCTTTTCATATGAATGCTTTGAATATACTCATCCACTTCGGCTTTATTTTCACTACCATCATCGGTCATTAGAACTGCGCCAGTTTTGCTTTTTATATTATATTTATTGTAAACTTCCTGTAAGTTTTCGAATGAGGTTTTGGCACTTAGCTTTAAAGAAGCTTTCCATCCAAGTATGTTTCTTGAGAAATTATCAACAATAAAGTAAATATAAACTTTAGTATTATCTAAGGGTTTAAAAATTGTGACATCAGCATGTAAAATTTCAAAAGGTTTACTTGCTCGTATACCTGTAGAGTATTTTTTATTTCTACAATCAGGCTTTTGTCGTTTAAAACTAAATAATCTGGCGTACTTATAAAAGGTTGTCAAACTCATAAAGGCATGTTTGTTACGTAACATCATATAATATATCGATGCTATTGGCCAGAATGTATATTCAGGATTAAATAAATAAGATTTAACTATTCTCAGTTCTTTTACTGAAAGTTGTAATGGATGCCTTTTTCGGCAAAGAAATTTTTCGTTCAGACTACAGTTTACTTTATTTTTCCACCTGTAAAATTGTTGGTAAGTAATATGAAATGCTTTAAGAGCCTTATCAAAACCAATTGTTCCTTTAATATTTTCAATGGTACAAACAATCTGTTTCTGGTATTTTTCAATACTAGTTCGTTTAAATCTAATTTCAGAATAGATTTTAGAATATACATGATAAATTCTGTAAGTAGCATTTATTATTTTGGATAAACTCTTTTTTGTAATGTAGTCATTTAACAAATCAAATTGAGGAACATGCTTCGTAACCTGATCGATTCCATAGAGAGAATCAAAGTCTTTGATTTTCCATTCGTATAAAGTGCTCGAAGATATTTCCTGTACAAAACCTTTTTCGAGAACTCCTAAATTATAAAGAATAGGAATATAAGGATGATAAGTACGTTTCACAATTTTTATATTAAATTAAAAAGTTGCGAAGATAAAAATCCTTTTGTAAATGATAGCTTTATCATTAAAAAGAAATATTGAAAATTACATGCATTGTCATACTTCGACAAGCTCAGCATGACCAATTCTATCGGTTTTTTTTTTTCTTTAAATTAGAGTAATTTTGATTCTTTAATTCTATTATTAGATGCAGTTTAAACTAAGGCTAAGTCATAAAATACAAGCATCAACTTTGGTTGAAACCATTGTTGCTATGCTTATAATTACCATTACTTTTTCAATGGCTTTTTTAATCATTCTGAATATTAGTAAGAACAGCAATAACAGTCTAAGAACAAAAGCTTACTTTGCAACGAGCAATGTTATGGTACAAACTGTTTCGGAAAAAGAATATTACGATCAGGATTTTACATTTGGTAATATTACGGTTAAACGTATCGTTTCTGAATATGAAAAATACGATGAATTGTTTCAGATAAATTACAGTGCGTATAATTCACGTAACCAAAAATTATTTGAGCAAAACGAGCTCATTATTATTGAGAAAAGTAAGTAGAAAATAATATAGTTTTGATTTTTTGGTTCCCAATTGGGTTGGGGTAAAACAAAAAATCATAACGAGAAGGCCAATTGAAATACATGAGAAAGATAAGCGCATATACTTTTGTTGAAATACTTGTGGCTCTTGCCATTACAAGTATTATTATTGTTATGGCTTTAAATCTGTATTTTCAGCTTACACAAACCAACCAGCGAATATTAAAAGATTACGATACCAATGCAGAATTAATTCAGCTCAGATCGGTTTTAAACACCGATTTTGAACGATATGATAATATTGAATATTCCATTTACGAATTACGTTTTAAAAACAAAACAAGTGAATGTATTTACGAATTTAGTGATGTTGGAATTCTTAGAAAATATCAGGAAAAAACCGATACCTTTGCACTGGAATATTCCAATTTGGAATATAAATTGCAAAACGGTAATACCGGAATGCTTACACATTTATCATTTAATGTAAAGTATCATAAGGAAATACTTCCGTTTGCATTTTATAAAGATTACCAAAACGAAAGCAACATTAACAAACAGGTTTTTAAATAATGAGCCTCGATTTAAAAGATATAAAAAAGAAGAATGCTTCGCAGCAATCAAAAGGCAGCGATTTAAAGCAAGTCTTCGAATTTCTGAATAAGGATATATCTTTTGGCAAGAAAGGCTTAAAAGACCAGAAAAAGGAGCAGTTTTATTCCGAATTAAGTATCCTGTTATCATCTGGAACAGATGTGCGCACAGCAATGGATATTGTAGTTGCCGAGCAAACTAAAAAGAAAGAGAAAGAGATTTTTGAAAACCTGATGAATCATATTTTAGAAGGTGTAAGTCTTTCAGATGCAATGGAACAATCAGGGATGTTTACTCCATACGAATATTTTAGTATTAAAATTGGTGAAGAAAGCGGAAAACTAAACAATGTTTTAAAAGACCTTACCATATTTTTCTCTAAAAAGATTAAGCAAAAAAAACAATTCTCAAGTGCATTAACCTATCCTTTGTTGGTATTGGTAACAGCAATAGGTGCAGTAATTTTTATGATGAACTTTATTGTACCTATGTTTGTCGATGTATTTAAAAGATTCAAGGGCGATTTGCCGGCACTTACAAAGGCTGTTGTAAAGCTGTCGAATGTTTTTTCAGAATACCTGGGATTGGTATTCCTAATAATTATAACCATAACAATTGTTTTATTTCTGGTTCGTAAGAAGAACTGGTATCGGAATTTTTCATCCAAACTATTATTACGAATTCCTGTAGCAGGAGTTTTGGTTCAGAAAATATATCTGGCACGCTTTTGCCAATCTATGGCATTGCTTATTAGTTCAAAAACGCCTATGTTAAGGGCAATTCAGCTTGTGAAAAATATGATTACATTCTATCCGTATCAGGAAGCACTTACAACTATCGAAAAGGATGTTCTGCATGGGAAACCATTGCATAAGAGCATGGAGCAATTTCCTATATTTGACAAACGAACAGTTTCACTTACAAAAGTAGCAGAAGAAATTAATCAGCTCGATACAGTATTTAACAATTTAAACGATCAATATTCCACAGAATTGGAGCACCGAATTGGAATGCTAAGCAGTGTGCTTGAACCCATCATGATTATTTTTGTTGGTTTGCTTGTTGGAGTTATCCTTATTGCCATGTACATGCCAATGTTCCAACTTGGAACTTCGATGTATTAAATGGATAAAAATTGCTTAATTGATCACTGAACTTTTTTAATTAGTTTTTATTCTGCTGTGCTCTATAATCTGAATGATCAAGTTGCAGTTAACAGGGGTGTAGAATTGTTTATTTTAAAATTTTTATCTTATAATGTAAGATTAAAAGAAGTGTTTGTATGGATATTTTAACTTCTACAATTATCTCCAAATTGAATTCACTTATATTTAAATGTAAGTTTTTATTTGATTAAGGAATATAAATTATACTATTTGTTTTAGATAAGATTTTATAAGGTGTAAGCTTATTCTCGTACCTGAAATATGGTAAATTTCAAATGACTGTTAGTGAAATAAGTGTATCATCCATTATACGACATGGACTGTTTTAGTTTGCGTCTATGGATTACCAGGACCAGAGATTCAAAAAGTTAGGTTTTACACTCATTTTTCATTATTAACTTCTATATGAAAACATATAAAAATCATAGTATTTTAAGGATTGAAGTATTAGTTAATCTCTTTATAGTTGTTTTATTAGTAATAAAAGCAAGATTGCTAATACAGTATTAGATGAAGCATATAAATACAAGAAAGAGATAAAGGAGTTTGATGCAATAATTGTTGGATTAGGTAAAAAAAGGACCTGGCGATTAAATTTAAGAAAGAATAATAAAGCATAGCAAATAGCTATGCTTTAATAAAGAATTTCATGAAATTCTATTTTAATAAATGTATTATATTCCTATAATAGCATTTATTCATTATTTATATACAAATACCTTCTATTTTGAATGAAAAGTTATTGATGTATGGGTTTTATTTACTAAATACTTAAAAGTTATAATATGTACGTATTTTATATTGGAAAACCTTATTGTTTCATAGGAAATCTATAGTAAGGAAAGAGAATATTTTTTAACTACATTTTATTAGAGTTTATATATTGATAATAGTTAATAAATGAATACAAATAAATATCCGACTTGGGGTCGCTGTAATTTTACTATAAAACAATAATTTAATATTCAATAATGCTCACTTAACATTTTCATATTTGTATTAAATTTTATTGAAATTCCAATTAAAATCAAAAAATCTAAGACTGTTTTACATTGAATAATTTTGCAGAATTATATTTGGAAATAAACTTATTTAGTTATAAGCAAAGTTTATATTATAATATAACTTTTTTATTTTATAATATAATTTGGCTTATTAACAATCCATTTAATTATAGTTAATTATTTAATGTTAGATTATTAGTATACATTTTAGATTAATTATACTTTTGTTTTATGGAACATAGTTTGAAGTTTTCAGGACATGAGTCGTTTATTTGTCGTACGTTCTGGTCGAAAAAGGGATATGATTTTATTGCTAATGGGAATGAGTTTAGTAAAGAAGAAGCTGTAATTGAACTTGGTGTAGGTAAAAACATGGTTACATCTATTTCTTTTTGGTTAAAAGCACTTGGATTGGTTGAAAAAAACAATGTTCCTAGTCGTTTAGGTGGAGAACTCTTTAACAGGGAAACTGGATATGACCAATATATTGAAGATATTGGAACAATCTGGTTATTACATTATCAATTGATAAAAAGTAAATACGCTTCTATTTATTCATTATTCTTTAATGAGTTTCGGAAAGAGAGAACAGAATTTACTCTTGAACAACTGGATAACTTCCTTAAAAGAAAATGTTTACAAGTAAATAAGAATTTATATAATGAGAACACTATCAGTAGAGATATTAGTGTTTTAATACGTAATTATATAAAGCCTGATTATAAGATTTCTAAGGGTGAATTTGAAGAAGAAATGTCTGGATTATTTAAAGAACTTAAATTACTAGACAAATCCATTGTTAAAAATCAAGATAAAAAAACTAAAGAATATTATAGTATTGAAAGTTCATCGAGAAATGATTTACCAGCACATATAGTTCTATTTACTATTCTTGACCAAAATCCTAAATCGACTAGTATTATATTAAATGATTTAGAAAAGGGTGTTGATTCCCCAGAATTAGTTTTTGCGCTTAATCCAAATGGATTACATAATAAAATATTGGAAATAGAACAATTATATGACGGTATTGTGTATAAAGAAGATGCTGGTAAGAATATACTTAGTTTTAAGAGTAAAATTGATAAGTGGGACGTTTTAAGAGATTATTATGCAAATTAAACATTTTTCTCCATCTGTAAATATTGTTAGAGATAAAGGAACTGAATTAGATTACATCCCCACTAACAATGGTCAAGAAGCATTTAACAAAATAGTAAATGGATTTAGTCAAGGGACTAGGTCATTTACTTTAATTGGTTCTTATGGTACAGGTAAATCTGCATTTATTTTAGCATTGCAAAAGGTAATGTACGGGAATGCTGATTATTTTATAAATGAGAATGGTATATTCTCAAATATTAAAAATTTTGATTTTACAAATATTGTCGGTGAATACGCATCATTGCGAGAAACGATTTCTGATGAAATTAATAATACTGCAAGTAAATCAGATGATTTATGGAAAAAACTTGACAACTATTATTCTAAGCTTAAAAAATCTAATACAGCTTGGGTAATAGTAATCGATGAATTTGGGAAATTTTTGGAATATGCTGCTAAGAACTCGCCTGATGAAGAGATGTATTTTATACAACAACTGGCTGAATATGTAAATGATAAAGACAAGAATATAATTCTAATTACATCTTTGCACCAATCGTTCAGTACATATGCCTTTGGATTAAGCAAAACCCAAAGGAATGAATGGGATAAGGTAAAGGGCAGATTAATTGAAATAAATTTTAATGAACCTGTTGAGCAGTTACTTTATCTTTCATCTGAAAGGTTAGGTCAAGAAGATTTTAACAATACTATTAGCCCTAAAGAACAAAAGGAATTGTATAATGCAATTGAATCTTCGGGTGCATTTCCATTGAAAGATTACTTTTCTTACGAAAATGCTCAAAACCTTTATCCTTTTGATATCCTTGCCGCAGCCATACTTACTCAAGCATTGCAGAAATATGGACAAAATGAAAGGTCTTTATTTACTTTTATTGAAAGCCATGATTATTTGGGATTAAGAGATTTCGACAAAAAGAATCCATATTTTAATGCATCATGTGTATATGACTATTTAATTCATAATTATTACAATTATCTAAACTCTCAATACAATTCTGAATTTACACAATGGAGTAGTATAAAAATAGCAATTGAAAGAGCTGAAACTGAATTTACAGAAGATATAGAGAATTATTTGAAAATAATTAAAACGATAGGATTATTAAATATCTTTCATAAAGCTGGTGTAAAAATTAATTACGAATTTCTAACAACTTATTCAAAATATGCGTTAGGAATTAGTAAGCCTGAAAAGATAATAGATGATCTTAGTAAAAAGAGTATTATAAGATATAGAGCATATAATGAAAGATATATTTTATTTGAAGGTACTGATGTTAAAATTGATGCAGAATTAATTGATGCAGAGAAAGAAACTAAACGTGATACAGTTGTAATTAATTATCTGCAAAAGTATTTTACTTTTCCAATTGTACTTGCCAAAGCTGCATATTACAAATTAGGGACACCACGGTATTTTACATTCGAACTTACAGAACAAGCTATTCAAATTGAGGATATTGAAGGAATTAGTGATGGTGTTATTAATATAATACTCAATTCGAATATTGATGAAGATGAAATCAAGAAAATTTCATCTAAATGTAAAAATGCTATTTTATTTGGTTATTTCCACGAGACAAAAAAGCTACAATCATTAATTTGGGAGATTGAAAAAATTCGATTTGTAAAGGAAAAATATCCTGATGATAAGATTGTTCAACGTGAATTAGCAGACATGTTTAAACATCATGTTGATGAATTAAATAGTGTTTTTATTAACGAATTATATAATTCAAATTATATCAGCTGGTATTATAATGGATCGGTTATTAAGATAGGTTCGCAAAAAGCAATGAATAAGTTTTTATCTAATATTTGTGAAGATATATATAGTGGAACTCCTATTTTTAGAAACGAAATGGTAAATAAAACGAAAGTTTCTGCCGCTATTTCAACCGCTAGGAAGAAGTTAATTAAACAACTTCTCGAAAATGAGAGCAAAAAGGATCTTGGTTTTGATTCAAATACTTATCCCCCTGAAAAAACAATATATCTAGCATTATTGAAAAACACAGGAATTCATAAGAATAAAAAAGGGAAATTCGTTTTAAGCGAGCCAATAGATGATTCTTTTAAATATTTATGGAATGAATGCGATCAATTTTTAAAAGATTGTAATGATGATAAAAGGTCTTTAATTGAATTAATAGAACGATTAAAGAATAAGCCCTTAAGATTAAAAGATGGATTTATTGAATTTTGGATTCAAATTTATTTAATTGCAAAAAGAAACGAATTTGCAATTTATGAAGGAACTGACTTTATTCCATATTTAAATGAAGAAACACTTGACGTTGCATTAAGACAACCCCAAAAATATAGAATTCAAAGTTTCTACCTTACAAAAGAAAAACTCAAGATTTTTAATAATTACAGGTACTTTTTAAATCAAATTGAAGAAGAAAAGCCAACAACCGAGAGTTTTATTGAAACTGTAAAACCGTTCTTGACTTTTTATAGAGGTTTAGTTCAATATACTAAAAACACAGAAAATATTTCAAAAGAGGCAAAAAATTTAAGAGAAGCCATCATTGATTCAACCGATCCGAAAAAAATGTTCTTTGATGAAATCCCAAGAGCTCTGGGTTATAGTATTAACGATTTTGATAAAGACAATAATGTTTTAGAGGAGTTTACAATCTCGCTTAAGAACGCTGTAAGAGAGTTAAGCTCTACATTCGATAATTTAATTAATAGGATTGAAGAATACTTAAATAGAGAAATCCTAGGACAAGATTTAAATTTCCCAGATAATAAACTGTTATTACAAAAAAGATATAAAAAACTAAAAATTCATTCGTTAAATACAAAACAAAAAGTATTCTATCAAAGAATTTCAACTTCTCTTGATGATCGTAAGTCTTGGATTAATTCATTAGGCATGGCTTTAATGAATAAATCTTTAGAAACAATTAATGATACAGAAGAAAAAATCTTATTAGATCGTTTAAAGGCTATTATTCATGAATTGGATAATTTAACAGATATAAGTAAACAAAAAGATATTGATCAAAACAAGGAAGAATATTTAAAATTAGAAATTACAACTTTTGTAAAAGGAGTTCAGGAAAAGTTAATTCGATTACCTAAAAATAAAACAAAAGAAATTGTTACCTTAGAAATTCAAATTAAAGAATTACTAAAAGAAGATAAGAAAATAAATATTTACCTATTAACAAAATTATTGCAAGATCAGATTGATGATGAGTAAAAAAGTGAGACATGTAATGGGTATTTCAGGAGGTAAAGATAGTGCAGCATTAGCTATCTATATGAAACTTCATTATCCTGAAATTGAGTTAGAGTATTATTTTACAGACACAGGGAAAGAATTAGATGAAACTTACGACCTAATTAATGAATTAGAGGTGTTTTTAGGTAAGAAAGTAGCAAGATTGGAAAATGCTAGTCACAAGAATCCTTTTGATCATTATATGGATATTTTCAATGGATTTTTACCATCTTCTATGGCTAGATGGTGTACAAAAAAATTAAAACTGGAACCTTTTGAGAAATGGGTAGGGAATGATCCTGTTATATCATATGTTGCTATTCGTGGGGATGAAGACCGAGAAGGATATGTTTCAACTAAATCAAATATTCAATCAATATTTCCTTTCAGAAAACAAATGTGGAGTATTGAAGTAACAAATAAAGTTCTTCATAATTCAAATATTTCTAAGGTCACTAATTTGTATAAAAAGTTTGCTGACAAACAGGACATAGATAGATTAGTTGAGATATTAGAACAGCCACAGTCTAAAAAATATTTATTTAGTCAGAAAATGAATGATTTACTTAATATAAGTATATCAGTATTTAATAAAGTCTTATTTGCTTTCTTTAAAGAATCTGAATTACCTATTGCTTTAATAGATGGTTATCCATTATTAAATAATGAGGACGTTGTTGTTATAGATGATGTGTATAATTTGTTTAAAGAAAATGGTGTAAAGGTTCCCGATTATTATACTCCTGTGGAATATGAAATAGATGGAGAGGTAGGCACATATAATAGGAGTAGATCGGGTTGTTACTTTTGCTTTTATCAAAGAAAAATAGAATGGATATGGCTTTATGAACGTCACAGAGATTTATTTTATCTTGCAATGAAGTATGAGAAAGATGGATATACGTGGATGGATAGTGAAAGTTTAAAAGATATAATTAAACCAGATCGAGTAAAACAAATTAAAAGAGAGCATTTAGCAAAAATTAAAAATAAACTGAATAAGCCAAAATCAAATAAACTAATCGATATTTTAGAAGAAGACTCTGTCGATTGTGTAAACTGTTTTATATAAAAAAATGAAATATACTGTAGAAAGCTGGTCAATATCGAGTTTAATTAAACTCTATGATGAAAACAAACTAAACCTTAATCCACCTTATCAAAGAAATGACATATGGTCATTACCAGCAAAGAAAAGATTAATTGATACAATTAAAAAGAAATTTCCTTTACCTAACTTTTTCTTATATTTAAATACAGATGGGAATTATGAAATGGTGGATGGGCAACAAAGGACTAGAACTTTTTTAGGATATAAGGCAGGACTTTATCCAGACACAAATAAAGACTATATAAAGGATTCAGATGAGAATTATTTTTTGAATGAATACAAATTAATAATTGTAATTCTTTCTGAAGTTAGTGATCAGAAATTAGTTGTAAATTTTTATCATGATGTTAATAAATTTGGTGCAAAATTAAATCGACCTGAGATATTGAGATCGGAACATTTTGAAAATCCCGTTCAAAATTTAATCGAAGAAATAAGTGAAGATGAAAAGTTCAAGGAACTTGAATTATTCTCAGGCGCAAGTCAAGATAGATTAATGGACCAAGATTTTATTGGTGAATTACTTTCAATCATTAATTATGGAATAACAGATAAAAAAAAGCATGTTGATACCTTATTTATAGATTTAAAAGATGAGCCTGAAAGTCTAAATAGTTTAACTGAGAAGTTTTGGAGTACAATAGAAATTATTAGAGTATTTAATAATTTCTACCCTCTTAAACAGACTCGATATAAACAGAAAAATGATTTTTACACTTTATTTTCATTTTGTCATAAATACATAAAACTAAGTGAGAAATTATTTGAGTTATTTTATAATATTTTAGTAAAAGTTGATTCTAAGATAGTACCATCAAATGAAGATTGTTTTGCATTCCAAAATTATGCATTCACCTGTGTTTCTCAATCAAATTCTAAAAAAGCAAGAGATTTAAGGTTAAGCCTACTTGAAACCATCATGTTTAATCAAAAGAATGATTACATTTTAGAAGAAGAAGAATATGTGAATGATTTTGAAGAAATTATGATTTATTTTAACATTAAAAATGAAGAATTAGTAACATTAAATGGTTATTATCTTTTACCAATAGAAAAGTTATAAAGATGGAATATAAGTATAACAAGATAACTTTATCAATAAATGGAGACGACCTTGAAAATGAAAAAAATTTCATAACTGTTGACGATGAAAAGCTATTTATTTATCCATTGAAAGAAGAATTTCTAAACTCAAAAGGTGGTAATTCAAATGTATTTAAATTAATTGATAATAAGACGAATATTGAAAAAGCTATTAAATTTTCAAATTATTTCAGACCTAAGACTAAAAAAGAATCAAAAAGACTAGGTAAAAGATATAATAGGTTTTTAAGTGAAATAAAAGCATTGTATGAGGTTAAGGATAAATATGAAAATATAATACAAATTGATTTCGACGGGATAATAGAGATTAATAATAAAGAGTTTCCATATTATGTTATGGAAAAAGCAGATACAGATTTAAAGGAATATTTACATGAACATCAAGATTTGGATTTACAAGAGCGTTTTAGGCTTTGTAGAGATATATTTCATGCAATAAAGAATCTTCATAAAGAAGAAATATACCATAGAGATATAAAGCCTGATAATGTTTTATTATTTCTAAATGATGAAACTTTTAAATGGAAAATTGGAGATTTGGGTTTAATTCAATATCGAGATACAGATTATGATGATATAGGCGAGAAAATAGGTCCTTATGGTTGGCTATCTCCTGAGGCTATGAATAAGTTTTTAACTGAAGAATCAAGTCTTAACTTTGATTGTTGTATTGACAATCAGTCAGATATTTTTATGCTCGGTAAACTATTCTGGTTTATTTTCAATTTAAATGCTCCTATTGGTTTAATTAAAGAAAGTGATTTTAAAACGGAGTTTAGCAACAGTTCTATGTTATTTGATTTAATATCTCAAATGTTATGCTATTCCAAGTCAATCAGAGCAACAACTCCAGATATTGAATATTATATTGATCATATTGCAAAAGAACTATATATTTAAAACATTAATATACAATTTAAATAGACTGAGAGATAAATCTAAAAAGTAAATTGATTAAATAACAACATAAATATTGAACTAAAAGTGTAAAAACATGAAATTTGATATTGTTGCATCGTTAAAAGAGTTTTTCTTTGATATAATAGGTTTTTTTGTACCAGGCTTTATAGCAATAATAATTATTGAAAAAATGTTTGGTGTTTCTACTGGTTTTTTATCGGAAGTTTATATTATGATTATTATGTCATATGTTATTGGTTATGTAATTCATTCTTTTACATTGTTAAAAGACAACTGGTTTAATACACTATCAAAAAAACTTCCAATTTCTTCTGTAGACACAGTACTTGATGATCTTTCAAGTAAGGATAATTATAAATTAGTTTCTAAAATTATTGAAGAAGAAACAAAGGAAGATGATCAAAAATTAAGTCATTTCAAGTCATTTAGAAATTATGCTATGTCGGTTGTGCCAGAAGCTGATAAAAAGGTTTATATTTTTATGTTTAGAGCAGAAGTATTTAATCAATTGCATACAATAGTACTTATTTCTTTAGTAATAGGAATTGTTTTTAACTTATCTTCTTATTGTATCGAATTTTTTAACGACTATTTTGTGAACTGGGCAATACTAATAGTATTTTTTATTTTAGCATTTACACTTAGGATTGGCTGGAAGAGATTTTATGCAATATCAATGAATATCCCTTTTTCAATTTATCTTTCTAAAACAAAAACAAAAGGCAATGAATCTTAAAGAAAAAGTTTATTTAGCAGGCGGAATGAAATCTGGATGGCAAGATAAAGTTATCCAACAATTTGAGGATAAATTTATTTTTTTAAATCCAAGGGATCATCATCTGAGTATACCTGAGCAGTATACAACATGGGATTTGCATTATGTTAAAAAAGCAGACATTATCTTAGTATATATGGAAAAGGACAATCCATCTGGATATGGTCTGACCTTAGAAGTTGGATATGCAAAAGCTTTAAATAAAACAATAATTCTTATTGATGAAAGATCTGCAATAGACACGAGTTTTGCAAACCGATTCAAAATTGTTAGAGAATCATCAAATGTTGTCTTTAATAACTTAAAAGATGGTTTAGCTTTCATCGAAAGATTCTCTGTCTACTCTATTTAATGTTATAAGCCTTTGTTGTAATTCTTCAACTTTTTCCTTTAAAATATCATCAATTTCATTTGGAAAGACATAATTTTCAAATCTTTGGACATCATCTTTTATTTTGCCATCAAAAGCTTTTTGAATTATCAAAAAATGATTTAATAAACTTGGAATATGCGTATCCCTAAGTCTTACATCATCAATTAAACCTGAATTATTAAAAATAATTTCCTTACACTTATTTCCTATAACCAATATTTCATTTAATACAACAAGGTCATTTCCATCATATGATGAACCACCAAGTAATTCAGTTAATGTTCTAAATTTTCTTCCATTTTTAAATGTGTCGTGCAATGCTTTGCTTGTACTTCTCAATATCAATAATGGACTATAAAATTCGTTAAGTTTTTTATAAATTTCTTTACGCTCATATTCTTTAATCTTTTCAAGCAAATCAGTCTCTTTAAGCTTATAGTCTTTTTGTAATTCCTTATCCTTTTGTTTTGATAACTTAAGATTAGCAAGGTAAGACAAGGCTAAGGCGAATATACTTATTGCAACAGGTGATAGAATAATTAAGTAGTCTAAAAAAGTTTTACTTTCTTCCATGATAATGTGTTTTATTGACTAATCGTTTATATTAATTATCATTGGCATATGATCACTAAATTTTCTCCAACGTTTATAATCTCCAATCTCAACACTTTCTGCATTTTTGCTGAAATCAGATGAAGCAAAACAATAATCTACATGATAAGGCTTATTATTCCAATAACTTGTTGGTATAGATTCATTTCCTTGATCTTCTTTATAATATTTATGATATAGACTAAATATTTTAAAATCTTTCTCTAAATAAGAGACTAAATCATTATGTTTAAACTCACCCTGCGGTTTATCCCAAAAATTATTAGAATTGAAATCTCCAATGATTATTAATCTTTTGTTGTCTAACTTAGGTACATAAAATTTTAATGCATTCGTGGCTTGACGAATATAATTAGAATCCTTATTGCCAGGATTGTTCCATACAATCAGTAAGTTAAAAGTGTTTTTTTTAGAATAAACTTCAATAGGAATAAAATATTTAAAGTTTTTATTATACGAACTATGAAGTTTAAATTTAAAATTTGAATATGAGAAGATTCCAATTCCTTTATTTACGTTTTCACCAAACCAAAGAGAATCACATGGCTTTTTAGTAGACATACCAAATTTTAGTCTTTCTTTATTTTCGCATTCAGGAACCACTACAATATCAGGTTGTAAAGTCAGAATTTCATCTGCTTTTTCACGATATTTCATTCTGCAATTCCAAGTGATAATTTTCATGATAATGCAGTTTTTGTATCATTAAGCAGTTTATCATCATCTTCAATTGGTAGAATTGATCCTAGCTCATCGCTAATATCTAACTCATATTTTACGCAAAAAAGCGCAATAATATCTCCAAAACTGGATCTTAGTTCTCCTAATGCAGTTGAAAAAATAAATTTTGCTTCAATTGGAACATCTTTCGGTAAGTTATTAAGTTCATATTGGTATGGTTCTATTCTTAAAAGAAATTTACGACATGATGCTCTTAGATATCTTAAAACTGGTATTAAATCAGATTCATCAGAGAGTTTTGCTATTTCTGTCGATAAATATTCTCTAATATTTAATACAGACTGGACACAATTAGCTTTCTTCATATGTGGCTCATACTGTAAATACAGCACTCTTCTATCTTCCAAATAAAGAAGAATTTTTTTTATTTTATTCTTATCCGATTTTTTTGTTTCCCAAGATATTCCAAAAACCGCTGAGCTAATACCTGTGATTTTGTACTGTTTAAATCTTTTAATTATTTCTTTATATTTTACCATTTTTTAAATACTTAGTTGGAAATAGATGTTTTAATTCCAAATTAGACTGACCCATTCGGGATGATCGATAAAAGGATTTCTGTTCTTTTGATATTTTGTATAAATAACGTGATTACGTTGACGTTCCCAATTATCGACAGGATCCTCTTTATGCCAACGTATAAGAGTTGATAATTTCCCAATTGTAGGTTCTTTTGAACCTTTTAGTAATACTTGATCCAGAATTTCGAGATTATAATCAGTTCCTTCGTAACGAACAGACATATAAAAAATCATTCGAGCAACATCTCCTTTAATTTCTTTTGGTGGTTCCCAAGCCCAATTTGAACTAGAAGTATGACATTCTGTTTCGATTGTTTTTGCATTATCAAAATAGATATTCATGCACTCATCAAATGAACGCGTATTGCGTGCTGAGTTTGTTGATCGATCAGCAGGGCGCAAATGATGAAGATCAGTGTATGCTGTATCTTTAGGATTTGGAAAGCCATGAGATTTAGGCCACACATGCTCTCTATTCCAAGAATCATTTAGATTATATCCATGCGCAGTATAATCGAATGAAGTTCCTCTATCACGGTGAATAGCCTTTTGTGAACGTTTATTATACAATATAATTACATTTTCAGGATTATATGGATCTTTATCTGTTTCAGAGAGTATGTCCCAAACTTTATCATAAGAAAAAACTGTATGATTACGAATAATCAGATGAAGTTGCTTTTTGAGATTCTCTCCTGAAAGAGATTCAATACCTTGGTAATAATCGTTAGGAATTTGACCAATTCCATAGACAGATGCTGGAATAGGTTTTTCGTTTTCAATTTCAGGTAAATCGCCTTTATTTAATCTAACCATTGTACGATAAACCCAACCATTTAAAATTCCATCTATTTGAATATGATAATAACCATTAGTTTGTTGAGCGCTATCAAGCAAGAGAAACAGGTCTCCTGCTGTTGCTTTGTAAATTACTTCAGAATTACTTGTCGGCTCATTTTTAATGCCAACATTTACTCTTACCTCTAAATAATCTGCATAAAGATTTATTTTTAGTAAGAGTATTACAATAATTAATAAAATCTTTTTCATAGTTAAATAGTGTAGGTTACTTGCCAGCCAATTTCTTTAGTTCTGCTTCTTTTTCTGCATCTTTTAATTTCTGAGCTGCACTTTTGACATTCATTAAATTCAAAAATAGAGCAATTGAAGCTTTGCTTCCACCTGCAATTATAGCACCAGTTATAACATAACCGATAATTGTAGTTTTTTCCATTGGAAAAACAAAACTGAGGGCATCAAATTTCCATATCCAACAAATAATTAATCCGCAAATAACTGCAATAAGCTCCTTTAAGCTTTTACCTTTAAAACGTTTTATGAAAAAATTTGATTCAAAAAGGGGTGCTAATGCTCTTTCAAGAAAGAATGAAAAAACAATAATGGTGATTAGTACTTCGCCTAATCTTTCCCAATCGATAAAAAAATAATTTGGATCCATAATTCTATGTTTTTATTTTAATTAATAATGTTTATGATAATTGATTAAATCCTACTTTACTAATCCCATATTTTTGGAAGTCAGCCTGTAAATCCCAAGAGAGCAGTACATCCAGTTCTTTTTCCCTTTTTGAATAATATGTTCTATTAATACCGTGTGGGATAAGATCAGGATCGTCATTACCCTTTCCAAGATGAAACATTAGTTCAGCAGATATCTCATTATTCTTAAAATCTTTAACAATTCCTTCTAAGATATTCGTTGTTGCTTGTCCGTAAATTATATCTACTAGATAATCAGGAAATTTAATATTTAATTTTTGTGCTGCATCTTTTCGTTCTTCAAGTTTTTTTCGAGTAAGTGCAAAAAATTTCTTGCTCATACCAAGTTTTATACCTTGACGTACTGTTGGTGCCGAAAGGGTCGAAATTATACCATTACCCATGCTCTTTAACCATGATATTGGACTTCTAATTGGAATGGGTTTATTGTATTTATTATTATTGTTATAATTCTTTATTGTTTTTATGAAACGATTAAAAAAATCTATGTCAATATAAACAAGACCACAATGATTTGAAATATGATCAATTGGAGTATCTTCCAATATATCATCGAGTTTTTTTAATTGCGCTATTAACTCCTCTTCTATATCATTAAGTTTGATCTTATTAAATTTATATTTTTTTACTTTTTTAAAATAATGGTATCCACCACCCGACTTATTAGTTAAAGAACTTTTTCTATTAAGTAAGGAATGTCCAGAATTAATACTGAAATGCAATCCAATATTAAAATCATAGTTATTGTCATCTCTAAACTTAATTAGGTTTTCAATTGATGATTTGGATATTAAATGAGTTACAAATACTGATACTGTATTTATCTTTCTCTTTTCTATAGCTGTGTATATTCCTTCATTAATATAATCACAAGCTCCGAAATCATCTGCTGTTAAAATTATCTGTTTTGCCATAACTGCTTGTATTAAATGAATTTAACTAAAACTACTTTTCTCATTTTTAACGGTCGAAAAAGTTAAGTGAAACTCCGAATCTGGCATACAACATTCTGTATTGAAAATATATATTATAAGGATCGCTACCGTAATATCCTGCTTCACAAAAAAGTGCAGTATAGGGAGAGCCCCTTAATGGCATAAATGCGCTTAGATAAAAGTTTATCCTGCTTTTATCTAAGAATTCCACCTCTTTCTGTACGATATTATTACCTGTGCTGTACTCTTGATCTATAATGTAATTTAAATGTATGCTTAATCGCCATTTTTCTTTTTCATCATTTGATCTTATTTTTTTATAATGACCAATTTCAGGAATAAATATATAGGTATTATACTTCGATATTTTCATAAGGTCTAAGGATGCATTTATGCGATTTCTTCCATAAAGATTTAAATCCCTGAAATATTCGGTTGATAAATTATAAGGATGGTATTCATAAGAAACCCTCCAAGATATTAAATGATTATAACTTGTTTCAGAGTACATTTTAAATTGTTTACTATAATCATCAATATCAACCTTCTTTGGGGTAGGTTTTGTTTTATGTACCCCTCCGTAAATAAATTCAAATACAGCCTGTTCACCAAAGTTACCATTATATACATTAACCTCATTATCTACGAATTCAGGACCATCTTGTCCATTACTATGATGAAAAACTTTAAAACCTACGTAATGATTATTCTTCCTTTGCTCATTCCAAATCTTTTCATGTGTTAAAAATAAAATACCTCCAGGCATATAACTCGGAGTTCTTACAGGTCTTGAGATATCTCCAACAGATGTATCATCTTGGAATATCCTTACTTTAAATTGCGGGATTAGATGAACTGTTGCAAGTACTCCTTTTACATTCCATCTATATCCACCTAATGCAATAGGGATCTGAATATTAGCATTTAAAATGTATGGTTTCTTTTGTACACCCTGTCTTACATTGGTTTGATCAAAAAGAGATATAGTACTAGGCTCAGAAAGTTTTTGCTGCATTCTAAAGAAATTCATTGTATTCTCTCTGGTCTGTAATATCTTTTTGTATGTTTTGTAGATACCCTCTGCTGGAAGAATAACACTTGATCCAATTGAGAATAATGTATTTGTGAAATTGATTATTTCACCTTGATAAATTAAAGTTGAATCGGAGACCAATACTACTGTATCTTCTACAAAGTTTATCTTATTGGAAACATTTGTTGAAGTAAAATATAATGTATCATTAATTGTAATAAATGGAAATCGAGAAGTTATAGAATAACCCTCATTATCATTTTTAATCATTGTGTTAGTAATAACAAATACTGTATCCGCATTAACATCTGCTTTAGAATGAAAATTACATAACAAGATACATAGCAAGATTAAAAGAACCTGAATTTCTTTAAAAACATATTTCATATTTTTTAGTTTTAGTTTAAAAAATAATAATGAAATTAATTTATGAGAATTTAAGGAATTGAAAATTAATCTTAGTTTAGTTACTAAGAATAAGGATTGATTATTTAGTATTTTCTGAACCATTTTTAAACTTTAAAATACGTTCTCCCTTTCGTATCAATAATAGTTTAAAGTTCAGTATTTAGAAAAGCTAATTTAGGCAATTACAAACTCAATGTCAAGGGATTGAAGTAAATTGCTAATTATTTGAATGGATATTGTTTTTCTACTTTCCATTTACTAACTGCTAAGTTAGACTCTCTTTCATTAGTTGATTTCTGCTTATCTCTGCAAACTTCAATTATTAATAAGATGCACACACATAATACGCCTTACCTTAATTTTAAATGTATCTCTCTGTAAAAAGCCTTGTTATAAGTTGGTCATTTAGAATTGCTGACCTTGTCAAGTTAGTTGTAAGGTAATCCACGAAGCACCAAAAAAATTTGTTTAAGGTGGGAAATACTTATCGCAAAAGTGCAAAATTGGGTTAGCTACAAACTTTTTGGAAGCCTTTGGTTGTGCGATGAAAAACGCAGACTTAACAATGTGTTTGTAATAGCTTTTGATAATTACTCTTTTGTTATTATATAGAAATTCAAAAGTATAAACGATTATCATGTAGTTACTAACGATTAAAAAGTAAACGTCATCTTGTTTGATAATTTAATAAAAAAACTATACATTAACGTTGCTGAATTAAACTAACGTTCTGTTTTTAATAAAAGTGAAACATCAAAAAATAATCAAATGAAAAAGAATATTTTCCTTTTGTGTATAGTACTTGTAACGATAAGCAATAATTTATTTTCTCAAAATATTTCAAAAGATTTAGGTGTTAAGGATGGTACAGATTATAGAGCCGTATGGGATAATTATTATGTTGGAGGTACGTGTGTTTCAGGTTCAACAGTATTAAATATTGGGTATTCTACAGGTATAGGCGATGAATATGGTGGCGCTGATTGGGATTTTAAATTGCCAAATGAAATAACAAACACTAATCAACTTGAAGCAATCAATATAGAAATATTGGGAGATAGATGTGATATTGCAGGAAGCAGTACCAAACTTACATTTAGGAAAACAAATTGGGAGTGGCTTGATGATTTAATTAATTATTCACTTAGTAAAGATTATGAATATAATACATTTACAATACCTTCTGAATATGTTGATGATTGTGTAATGGAATGGAATGGTGGATTATATTTAATGCCTATAATCAGTTCTGAAGACAATTATAATATTAAAACTATTCAAATAACAATTGAATATACTGAACCCGAACCTATTTTTTGTTTTACTACAACCGTTATAGACTTCGGGCAAATCGCTCTTGGTAATAATCCAGAAATAAATACTTTTGATTTTGAAGTTGAGAATTGCGGAGAAGGAACTTTAACAGGTGCAATTATAACTTCTAGTAATTGGCTATCTGTAAACCCGTCAAGTTTTAGTTTATCTGAAAACCAAACAAAAACTATAATCGCAACTGCAACAACGTCTAATTTGGATTTTGGAAATTATTATAGCAATATTTCGATTTCAACAAATGATGGAGGTACTTCCTGGAATGCGGCATTCGTAGAAATTGTTGAAAAACCAGACATAGTTGTTAACTCGATACTTGTGAATGGTGGGAATGATATTTTTGTTGGAGATAATGTAAAAATTGAAGCTACCATACAAGAGGTAAAAAATGTTGATGCAGGTACTGTTTGCTATCATTATTATATTGATAACTTACATTTAAATGAAGAAGACAATTGTTCAACAATATCAGCAAATAACTCAGTTACTGTTTATTTTTATTATACTTTTCAACAAGAAGGTGAACACAAAATCAAGGTAATAGTCGACCCAGAAAATGATGTGGATGAAACAAATGAAGGTAATAATGAAAAAGGAATAACTGTTACTGTAAAAAATAATTATTCTCAACCTACTATTTCATTTATAAAAGTTCCTAATCAAAATAATGTTTTTAATGATGTTCAATTAGAATGGATTGGGGTTGATTCTGATGGTACAATATCGGGTTATGAATACAAATTAGATGATGATGATATTACTTCAACAAATTCAGTATCAAAATTATTTCAAGGATTAGATAATGGGAATCACACATTTGAAGTAAGATGCATTGATAACGATGGGCAATATTCGGATTGGATTTCGACACAATTTGAAATTAATGTTGTACTTGATATTATAGTTATTAATGAAGCTTTAGAGAAACCAATAAATGGCTATTATTATATGAGTGAATTATTTTCATATAGTAATTCTAATTATATTATTAGTTCAGTAAATGAGTTTAATAGTGGTACGCTAGATTTAAGCAACATTGAAACCGTTATTGTGCCTAAAAATTATCTGAATGAATTAGATAAGGAAAAACTTGGTGATAAATCTGTATTTATAATTTCAGATCAGTATTCCACAACTAGTTTGATTTCAGGCATGGAATATAATGGGAATAATCAGACTATTTATTTTTCCCCTGATTTTTCTAATTCAATTACAGAATATTACCCACCTGTAGCTGTAAGTCTTGACTGGCAAAAAGTAGGGAGACAATTTGCGGAAACAGGGGTAGTTGAAGTTGTTGGTTTTTTTACAGGAGAAGGAACAACGTTCTTATCTGTAACTTATTATCTGTCTAATGGGGATATTGAAAAAGCATCTGTTGCTGTTGTAGGAGGCGTATCTGGTTCTATTTGTATTGCAACACTTCCTGCCTGTGCAACAGGCTTAGGATGCGTAGTTCCTATTACAGCATGCACTGTTAAAGTAATAACTATACTCTATTCTATATTTGATGAAACAGTTACTATAAATAAAACTGAAACGATTGATAATAACTATGTACACAATTTAAATGAAAAGAGGATAAAATACCCTGTTGATGAAACAATAAATTGTCAAGTTTATTACGAATATGATGATGAATTAGGATATTATGTGCTTAAAACCGATGCTCCTTCTATATGTAATTATTCAAATTTGAACTTATCAACAGAAGATGGATATTTTAAGTTTGTTGGTGATGGATTATCAAATTCAGGAAATCTATTATCAAATAATGATGGTTTTGAATCTTTCAATGAAAAATCAGAATTTATTATTAATATAGATTCAAAAATACAAATTGATATTGAAGATAACACTTTTGAATATTATGAATCTTCAACAACAACACCAGATTATTCTGTATCATTTCAAGAGGCTGATACATTTACCAATGATTTAATTTTGGATGATGGATTTTTATATCCAAGTGATAGTACGAATGAGAGTGACTTTATTATTAATTCAGAGGGGTTTATAACTACAATTGAGGAAATTAATATAGAGTCATCTATAAATCAAATTAGCGATATTAATCAAGAAATTATTATTAATACAAGTATCTCATTGGAAGTTGGTGTTTCTGGTTTACTTCAATTAATGGTTAAAGGCAAGGATGGTTTAATGGCGGTAAAATATATTAGTATTGAAGCCAATCAATCAATAATCGAAACTATAGAAGTATCATTTAATGATTTAATTTCTAATCCGTCTAAATATAATCTGTATTTTCAGTTTAGAGCTAATACTACATCAGGTCCTTTAGAAACAACAGAAATAAGTGATGTTATTAATTATATCTATGATTATGAAATTGTTTCAACAAAGATAGAAACAATCGTAAATAACGATAATGTTGAATCAATTGAATTATTTCCAAATCCATTTAAAGATGTATTAAATGGAAACTATACCACTAGGAAGAATTGTCAATTAAAAATTAATATTTATGATATAAATGGTAAATTAATTAAAATTTTAGAAAACAAGTTTCACTTAAAAGGAAAGTATTCTTTTAAATGGGATGGTTTAAATAATAGTGCAAGAAAGGTTAATTGTGGTATGTATATCATTCAATTTATTACAAACGATAAAATAACCAGCAAAAAAGTAATTCTAAAATAGTTTTTAAAGGAAATAAAAAACAATCATATGATAATAATAAATAATTTAGAATTAAAGGTCAATCACTATTCGAGAATTAAGGAATTGGTTTCAGAATGTGAAGAAATGATAATTGTTAGTCCATTTTTAATGAGCGATTTTAAAGCATTTTTTAATGATATTAATTTAGATTCAATAAATCATATTCAAGTTATTACTACTTTAAAGCCAAAATCTTTTGACCAAATAAATAAAGTTAACTCTTTACTGACTTTTGTTGAACTTCCAATTTTTGATAATGAAAATGTCGAATGTAAAATATCAATTAATAATAAACTGCATGGAAAGATTTATATATTCAAGAAGTTGAAAAGTCCCTTCAAGGCAATAATTACTTCCGCAAATTTTACTGATAGTGGGTTGTCCTATAATCATGAATGGGGTATTGAAATTTCTAATATAAGTGAAATTAAAAGTATTGAAGCATCTATTATCAATAGCATTGAAATTGATAATATTAGTAAAAGTGAGATTTATAAGCTCCATGAAATAATAAATAAATATCTTGAAGAAAAGCCTAATGTCGAGATTAGAGAAATAGACTTAAATTTATCTTCTTATTTATCTTCTTATTTGCCTTCAAATCTGATGATACATTTTGATGATTCAGTAAATTATTGGCTAAAACCAATAGGTGTTACTGAATATCCAGTTGAAACAGACAGGAAGTTTGATAATAAGGAATATGATTCACATTTTTCTGGACGTCCAACGGGTGTCAAAATTAATGATATATTAGTGTGTTATGGTGTTGGTACAGGGAAAGTGTTATCAGTATATAAGGCAATTTCATTACCGTTGAAAGCTTCTGAAGAGGACATTAAAAAAGAAGACTGGAAAGAGAGGTGGTCTTGGTACATAAAGTGTGAAAATTTGACTTCTATTTATGGTTCAAAATGGTCAACTCATAATTTAAATATAGGATTACTTGCCAAAGATTACCTAAAACAAAATAAAGATAATTATATTTTGGCAAATGGTAGTATTTCTTTAGGAGGTCTTAATTGGGGAAAAGATAAACTTCGGTTATCAACTGAATTTGCAAGATTCATTATTGATAAAGTATTGAGCATAAATAATGTAAAGGCTTACAAAATTCACAGATAATTAAGAATTGACAAAATTTAAACTTTTTTGTGAAGCGAAGTCTTTAGATTTGCATTATAGTTATAATATAAAATATAATAATAATGTTTTTTTCTTTTAAAGTCAAAATGAGATTAACTTAACGGAATTCTTTTTTTTCGCCTTACTTATAACGGTCCAGCGTTAGTTTAGTGCGGATTTCCGCCTTGTTTCCTTATTCACCGTTGAAAAACCTTTTTATAGAACTACTAAATTGCAATAATAACTTTCATGAATAAATTGATTAATACTTTAGAGGTATCATTATCAGCTCTATTTCATGTCTTTTATAATAAACACGGTTCCCTATGCCATAAGCTTTAAGCTTACCTTGCTTTGTCCATTTATACAAGGTGCTTAGGTTTACTTTTAGAAGTTCTTTAGCCTCAGTTCGTGTTAGGTATTCAGTAGGTTTTTTTGGTTGGAAATTTTCTTTTAGTTGATTTAGTTTTTCATCAACGCCCTTTAAAATTTTCTCTGTTAATTCTTCAGGTGAAGAATTGTGTAGAAGTGTTACTTTTTGCATGATATTTAAATTAAATATTTTGCTTGCAAGTAAGCTTAGGTAAAAATTAGGTTTATGTTAATTTCCCTAAAAAGTTGTATGTACTCTATTTTGTTTTATTAATTGTCTGTTTTAAGATCCTTTTTATTAATCCCCATTTGAACCAGTTTGTTTTGTGCAAGCTTTACGTTTTTTTCTTTTTTAACAGGATTGTTTTTCTGACTAACACTTGAATTATTCATAGGATTAATATAAGATTGAACCGTAGATGAATTAATTCCGGTAAAGGAGCTAATAACTTCTGCAAGTTTATTCGTGCTGGTATTAAAAGGTTCAATTTTTTTTAAGAAATCTAATACTTTTAATTCGTGTAGGATGACTATTTTTTCAGCATCACTATTGTCAGAAAAGTCAATAATTGTTTCTTGATCTTTATTACTGTATTCAGGATTGTTTATTAACGCTTTACAATACTCAATCTTTTTATTGTTAGTGTATTTTATTTTATTTACCAGCGATTCATCAAGCATGTATGAAATCCTTACTGGCTGATTGTTCTTAAAATTATAAATAAAACATACAGGATAACCTAAATAGCTCCCAGATTTATAAGGGTGTGGTTTATCTTTCATGCCCTGATAATTGCTAATAAGTTCTTTTAATTCAATTTTATAAAAATCTATATCAGTAGCATCTATATATTCGTTTATATATTCATCTTTATATTGACCAATATTTTTTTTGTAGACTTCAAATGGACAATACTGCCATAAGTAATTATCTTCAGCACATTGTGTATATAATTCTTTAAAAGTTTCAATAAACTTGTTAAACAATTCCTTTATTTCTTTCTGTTCATTACCAGAAAGATAATATTTATAGAATTCCATAATATCAGGATGATTCTTTAAATAATCTCTCTCTTTTTCTTTTAGCTTATATGCTAGTTTGTCAAGTTCTTTATGTAAAATGGAAGACTTATTTTGTTCTCTCATTTGATTAAAGTTATTTGGAGTTAAATTGTATCTTGTAATTGCTCACTCTCATGTTGCTTTTGATATAATGTATTAAAGTAATCAGCAATGATTTGAGCATTATCAATAGGTGGTTTGCCAACATATTCTAGATATTGAGATTCTGTACTGTGTCCTGTTATTGAAATTATTAGAGCAGTAGGCATTTCACCATAAAAGTTTGTTGCAAAGCTTCTACGCATAACATGACTGGTTACCAGTTCGCATTTTTCATAAGTTCCTAAAACTTTTCTTTTTGTTTCAGGATCTAATTTTGCACCTTCAGTAGATTCCTTAATCTCAGCTATTTTGGCTACATCTTTAATATGCTTATTGAATTTAGCATCACTTAATGGTCTAGGGAAATCTCCTTTTCTTTTACTCAGGATCTCTTTTACTTTAGGATGTAATGGGATAGCCATATTTTTACTTGTTTTTTGCTGAGTAAAAGAAATCAGTTCAACTCCATTTTTATTTAAGATGTTTTCTTTAGTCAGTTTTAATAAATCAGAGACTCTTTGTCCGACATAACACCCAATAATTAACCAATCCCTTGCATTATCCAAAGCTTCTCTTTTAAATTTTGCTTTTTCAATTTTTTCTAATTCATCAAAATTTAAAAATATTTTGGATGCTTCTTCAGTAAATCCTTTGAAAGCATGTAACTGACTATTGGTTTCTATGCCATAAATTTTTGCATCATTACATACAGTTTTAACAAAGGTAATATACCGTCCAATGGTATTAAGAGATAGATTTTCAACTTCTCTGAAGTAGCTGATTAAGTCTTTTCTAAATTTCAGATCAACATCTTTAATTAATATTTTTTGATTTGTGTGTTTCTCGAAATCAATTAATTTATTTTTAATTGTAGTATATTTAGTTATGGTTGAAGGAGAAACTTGTTTTTTACGTTTATTATCTCTTTTCAAGGGTAAATTATCAATATAAACCTCAAAATGATGAACTAAACTGTTTTGATCATTCTTATCAATTTTGTTTTGAATCTAAGTATTATTAATTTGATCCTGCAACCACTGTCCTGATATAAATGCTCCTTTTGAGACAGATTTATTATAGCGTTCTTCTATATTCGTTTTTAATTTTCCCAGGTCTGTTTTAAGATTTTTTAATGATTCTGTTCTTGTATATGGAAAACCTGATTTATGATTCCAGTCTGCTGAATTAATAGCGAAGTTAGTTTTTCTTTTAAAAACATTGTTTCTATCAATTGAGAGTCGAATGTATATATTTTTATTCTTACCTATACTTTGAACAAGAAATTTAAGTGTAGCCATTTTTTGTAAATCGATTAAAACAAATATAAGAAATTTAGTCAACATTTAGTCAACCATTAGTCAACCAAATGCAATTTTATGCAATTCTATACAATATGAACTAAAATGCAAAGACACATCAAGTGATTGGAATTACTTATGTTTGGTAATAAAAACAATACTTTTGAAAAGTAATGGAATTGCAGGGCTTGAATCCCCCTCTCTCCGCAAATAGTGAAAACCAGTTTCGAAAGAGACTGGTTTTTTTATTGGTTAGATTTTAAGGGGGATGAGAACAGCAGGGTTGGAGGGTTCGAACGGCGAAGCCCTCACGAGAAAACACGGAGCATTTCGAGTAATCCCCCTCTTTCCTCAAATAGAATAAATGAGCAGCTGTCAAGTGGGTTTTTTGATTTTTGAATGATCGATTATTCTTCTTAAGTAATCACATAGGGGGCCAACGAATTTATTCTCTCTTTTCTGTAATAATTAATTCTTTTTTTTATGTGTAAATACAATTTTGTATTAGCTTAATTTTTGAAAATGAGAAAGCATAAAATTACTTTTGGGATTATTTCAAAATTATGATTAAAAAGTATCATTTTTATTTTGAAAATTAAAAAAGTATTCATTTATTTGCATCCGCGATTACAAACGCACAAAACAATTTCGGGGTGTAGCGTAGCCCGGTTATCGCGCCTGCTTTGGGAGCAGGAGGTCGCAGGTTCGAATCCTGCCACCCCGACG
>DAOWGM010000181.1 GCA_030637515.1 Bacteroidales bacterium | reverse complement strand
GATCCTAAATTAACCGGAAGTTCTTTAAATGTTAGTCCATTAGTAGTATTAATTGGTCTGGCATTTTGGGGCGCAATATGGGGAATTATTGGAATGATTTTAAGTGTTCCAATTACTGTAATGATGATAATTATATTTTCTGAATTTCCACAAACGAAAGCAATAGCTGTTTTACTTACTAAGGATGGGAGTATAATTAAAGATCACAAACAACTATAAAAGAGAGCTTTTAGTAAATCTAATAAAAGGTACTTCCCTTGCAATCGTTTCAAACTAAAGAAATATTACTGCAATTTTGATTCTCTATAAAAAGTATAGTAACTTGCTATAGTTGTTACTAAAGATTTATTCCAAAATCCAATGAATAAATTAGAGATCAAAACAATAAGTTCACTTTTCGAAAATACTGAAACTGAAAATCGGTTCCGAAAAGTTAATCTAAAAGCTGATAAACTTTCGAATATCTTTGGAATTATTATTTTCTCTTTATCAGCAATTGTTTTTATTCGATCTGATTTTTTCCTTTTTGGAAAAACTCCTCTATTTTATCAATTGCTCATCTTTCGATTAATTTATCTATTGCTTACTTCAATAATTGTTATCGGAATAATAAAAACATCAAAATCAAAATATCTGGACATTTTTGTCTTAAGCTGGTATACTATTACAATAGTATTAATAACATATGTGAATAGTACTCGTCCCAATATTTATATAGGTCATTATATTATTGATATTGTTTTTCTGGCTTTTATTTACCTTGTCTTTCAATCAAAATATCTATTTCAAGTTTGCATGGGGCTTTTGTTTACACTCATCGAATTAATAACTTTATTTTATTATAATAGTGATGTTTCATTGCTCGAAACGAATGTGGTTATTAGCACTATTTTATTGATGAATATTCTTGGTTTAGTTTTTTCCAGACAATATCACATCAGCCGTAGAAAAGAGTTTAGGTCATATTATCAAGAGCAAAAACTAAAAAAAGAATTGGAGAAAAGTAATACAGAACTGGAAAAAATAAATTTCTCAAAAGATAAATTCTTTTCCATCATAGCCCATGATCTGCGTAGCCCTTTTAATACAATTTTAGGGTTTTCGGAAATATTACATAAAAACTATTCTGAATATACCGACAAAGAAAGAATAATGTTCATAAATGATATTTACGTGCAAAATACACGAATTTACGAATTATTGAACAACCTGCTTTTATGGTCGCAAAATCAAAGAAATAAAATAAAATGTAATCCTGAAATCATTTCAATAGATAATATTGTGAATGAGAATCTTGGTTTAATTAATTTGCGATGTAAAGAAAAAGATATTCAAGTTCCGCTCGAAATTATAACTAAAATTAATGTTTATGCAGATAAAAATATGATGGATACTGTAATTCGCAATCTCTTATCAAATGCAGTAAAATTTACAAGTAAGGGAGGAAATATTGATGTTAAAGTTTCAACTGAAAATAATTTTGCAAAAATTAGTATTACCGATTCTGGAGTTGGTATGTCAAAAGAAAAACTTAGTGATATGTTTCAATTAAACAAAACATCATCAACTACCGGAACAGATAATGAGAAAGGTACAGGACTAGGTTTGATTATTTGTAAAGAGTTTATTGAAGCCAACAAAGGTGAAATTGAAGTGAAAAGCGAATTAGAAAAAGGCAGTGAATTTACAATCTGTATTCCTTTGACAAAGTCTGAAAACCAAAATATTTAATTAAACTCCATGGTTTAATCCTTTTTCGCTTTCATCTAATGTAAAACTAACTTATAATTAACTTTCTGTTCAATTTGTTGTTATAAATTAAATAACTTAAATAAATCTTATGGAAGATAAAATAACACATTCAGAAGTATTTGATTTTGCAAAAAAAGTAGACTATTCAAGCGATGGAATTGTAAGCAAACGTATAATACAAAAGCCTGTTGGTAATGTAAGTTTATTTGCTTTTGACAAAGGTCAAGAACTAAGCGAACATTCTGCTCCTTTTGATGCTTTAATACAGGTT
>DAOWGM010000009.1 GCA_030637515.1 Bacteroidales bacterium | reverse complement strand
TATTAGTGATAGCACAGTTATCGCTGGAAGCTGTTAAGTCAAATTCCGTTGCAGCAACCACATAGGTACATGCATTATTTGTACCAACAGCTTGATCAGCAACACAAGTAAGCGTAGGTGCATCATCATCGCTAACTACGACATCAAAAGAACAGATATCTGTATTACCTGCATTATCTGTAGCAGTCCATGTAACAGTCGTTGTTCCAAGAGCAAATGCTACTCCATTTAATGAGGTTCCACTTCCCGCTGTTTCTCCAGATAGATTATACTGAACAGAACTAACTGTACAATTGTCTGTTGCAGAAGCATCCCATCCTGTTCCGGAGTGAGCATAAGTACATGCTGAATTTGTTGAAACATCTTGTTGCACTATTACCCCACATGTAATTACAGGATCGATAATATCCACATCTACATCAATATCATCACTTCCTTGGCATCCATTATCATCAGTTACTGTATATGTTAAAGAATAAGTTCCCGACGTATTATGATTAAAATTAGGAGTTTGACTTGCAGGATCATCAAGATATGTAGCTCCAGTTCCTGTCCAAGTATGTGTAGTAAATGTTCCAGAACCTCCTGATGGATTTCCATCTAAAGCATAATCTGTTGAAATACAAGCCTCAGCAGGATCAGGTGTAATGCTTGGTGTTATAGGAGTTACACAAGCACTTCCGTATGTGCAAATATCAAATGCTCCAACTAATGCATCTTCTCCCCATAATCTTACCCATAGAGTTTCCCCAGCTATAAATGTTCCACCAATGGAACCTGTTATTTCAGGCATATCTGTATCACCATCATAATCACAAGTAATTTGAGTAAGTGAACCACAAGTTCCTCTATAAACAGCCATTCCTGCATTACCCATAGTTCCGGCATAGCTGTATATGTTCACACTACCAGTTGTTGGGGCCTTGAATGTAAACCAAACATCTTTACTATTTGCTGTGTAAGTTGATGTTGCATTACAAGGATCAGGATCAGTTACCCCCGAATCAGTACCTCCGGCATTAGTTGATGTAATACGTGAGTCATTGCAAGTTGATGTAAAAAGTAAATCTGTTGCATTACATGGTAAATCATTATCGGGAACAGGTGGATCATAAACACAAATATCAAAAGAACCAACATCAGAATTATTATAATCCCAATAACGAATCCATATTGTATCTCCAGGAGTATAACCAGTGAGGGAAATTTGTGGCATACCACTATATTCATGGCCATCATCATTACAAATAATAAAATTCAGACTATTACAGTCTGAGCCTGAATATGCTGCCATTACTCCATCAGCCATACCTCCATTAACTTGAGCATCTATAATCATTTTGCCGGAAGCAGGAATTATAGCTTTAAACCATATATCTTTTGAATTAGTTCCCCATGTGTCATTAGGACCGCAACAATCAAAACCTGCAATGCAAGCATCGTCAGGATCTCCTGGTGTTGTTGTATTATAAGCATATTCATTAGTAAAAGTAGATGAACTACAGGTTGTTCCAACTATTAATTCTTTAGCGTAACATGGTTCAAATAAATCTTCAACAACAATAATATTATCAAAATAATAGTATTCACTATTTGCATCATTATTTGCTTTTATTATTATTTCCAAAGTAGATCCTGAGAGTCCTTTTGCAGTTGCAATAGCACTTCCAAAATCATTAAAATGACTCCCGTTTGTAAGTAAAGTTTGCGCCCCACCATCAATGGAATAATAAGCTTGAATATAATCGTCTGCTTCTAAAAATCCTGATTCTGATAGATCAACGCTTAAGTAAATATATGAATAAGATGAAATATCTATAGATTCTGAATACCACTCTGCTTCTCCATCAATTTCTTTACCTTCAAACTGGTTGTTTACAACCCAAAAATAGTCTGGATTACAGCCTGTTATATCTCTTGTCCAGGCAGTAGCACCAGCATCTGAAAATGTACCATCGTCTAATGTGAAATCTTCATTCCAAATTACAACTTGGGAAAATGATTGGAATGAAAATAAGGTCAAAATTAAGACAATAAAAATCTTAGTCAATATTTGGGCAATATACTGACTAAGGCCTTTTCCCTTTATTTTTAGCGCGTTGTGCATAGAATACAAGGAAATGCGATATTTATTAAGATTAACCCTCACTATAATTTAATAATCCTAATTAATAGGAATTATATATAACAATACTTTTTACTCTGCTTATAAAATTTGCGAATTTACAAAAGCTGTTAATAAAATGTTTGTAAAATCGCATAATAAAAACGTAACCTTATAAAAATAGTTAAATATCAATATGCTGGCAAAGTTTTTAATGCTTTTTTTGATGAATAGTTTGTTATCGAATTTCGCCCATCTGTTTTCTTTAAATAAATTAAATATCAGCAACTTAAAGTATTTGTTTGTACGTAAATATGCATTAAAAAGTTTTAAACATTACAGGTGAAATAAATTAATCGGGTAGTTTATTACTTAAAACAGTTAATTTGTAAGCAGTGAATGGTAAAACTGAAAGGGGAAAAGAAGAAAATAAAACGGATGATAAAATAAAAATGAAAAAGACGGAAATTGCTAATAGATGTAATAAATGGAAAAATTAATTCTGGCATTTATTTTTTTTCTACTTTTATGATCAAATCTAAAAGAGTAAATCAAATTATTATGGTAAAATATAAAAGAGTATTACTAAAGCTTAGCGGTGAATCTTTAATGGGAAATGCAGGATATGGTATAGAAGCTGAAAGGCTTAATGAATATGCTGAACAAATTAAGGAATTGCTCGAAGCGGGAACGCAAGTTGGAATAGTTATCGGTGGAGGAAATATTTTTAGAGGATTGTCTGGAGTAACAAGCGGATTCGACAGAGTGAAAGGTGACCAGATGGGAATGTTAGCTACTGTAATTAATAGTTTGGCTTTACACTCAGCTCTTGACAATATTGGAGTACAGGCTCTTGTTTATACTGCGGTTAGGATGGAGCCTGTGGGAGAATTATATAATAGAGATAAGGTTGTAAAGAATCTTGTAAAGGGGAAAGTTGCTATATTATCAGGAGGTACAGGAAATCCATTTTTCACTACTGATACTGCATCTGCACTTAGAGCCGTGGAAATAGGAGCTGATATTATTTTAAAAGGTACACGTGTTGATGGTGTTTATTCGGCAGATCCTGAAAAAGACCCCAAAGCAACAAGGTATAATCAAATATCGTTTAATGAGGTTATTAATAAAGAGTTAAATGTGATGGATTTAACTGCATTTACGATGTGTAAAGAGAATAACTTGCCAATTTATGTTTTTGATATGAACAAAAAAGGCAATTTATTAAAAGTTATTCGAGGTGAAGATATTGGAACTTTAATAAGCAAGTAAACATTGGTTGCATATAATAGCTACAGAACTTTGGCATTTCCATTTTTTTTATAAATTTGTTGTGAACATATGAAAATCAAACTCTAAAATTTAAAAAGTCATGACTGAAGATGTTGAATTTATTATAGATGAGTCCAAAGAAAGTATGGATAAAGCTATTAGTCATCTGGAAGTAGAGCTGGGTACTTTACGTGCAGGTAAAGCAAATCCGCGAATGCTTGAAACCGTAATGGTTGATTATTATGGAACTCTAACACCAATTAGTCAAGTAGCAAATATTGGAACACCAGATGCGAAAACAATTGCAATTCAGCCTTGGGAAAAAACAATGGTTGAACCTATAGAGAGGGCTATTATAAATTCAAACTTAGGATTTGCTCCAATGAACAATGGTGAAATGATCAGGATTAATATTCCTGCTTTAACTGAAGAGCGTAGAATAACGCTTGTAAAACAAGTTCATGCAGAAGGAGAAAATGCCAAGATTAGTGTAAGAAGTAGCAGAAAAGATGCAAATGATGATATAAAAAAATTAGAGAAAGATGGTTTGTCTGAAGATGAAGTTAAAACAGCAGTAGAGATTATTCAAAAGCAAACGGATGAATATGGTGAAAAGGTTGAACAGATTGTAAAAGCTAAGGAAGAAGATATAATGAAAATATAATTCAGTCAATACATTGATATTACAAAAGCAGTCTGTTATGACTGCTTTTTATATTTTACGGATCTGTTCTATTTATATGAATATTATCCTGCTGCAGATAATTGGTTTAGATGTTTATTTAGAATTGAGAGCAGAACTTTTGGTTTAACAGGTTTTATTAAGTAATCATTCATTCCCGATTCAAGTCCTTTATCAATATCTCCTGGCATTGCATATGCCGATTGAGATATTACAGGAATATCTTTTCTTAATTCTTTTATTCTTCGGGTTGCTTCATATCCATCCATTACTGGCATTTTAATATCCATAATAATAATGTCAACCTTGTTGTTTTGCGAGATAATATCAACAGCTTCTTTTCCGTTAACTGCTTTTAGGATTTTTGCATTGGTAATTTTTAAAACTTCTTCAATATAAATAAAGTTTGCTGGTTCGTCTTCTGCAATTAAAATAGTTTTTTCATGCCAGTTATACGTTTCATCCAGATTAACAACTTTTCGAATGTTTTCGTTGTTTTCAACTTGGTCAAAAGGAAGCGTAAAATAAAATGTTGATCCTACGTCTGGTGTTGATTCCACCCAAATCTTTCCACCCAATAATTCTACAATACTTTTTGAAATTGCCAGTCCTAAACCAGCACCTCTGTATAGTCTTGAACTATTATCTTCAATTTTAGTAAATCTGGTGAAAGCCAAATCTTTCTTATTGTGATCCATTCCAAGACCTGTATCTTTTACATAAAAAAGTAGTTCCTGATTACTTTTGAATTCATAACCAAATTCAATAAAACCATCTTCTGTAAATTTTAAAGCATTGTCGATCAAGTTTATAAACACCTGATTTAACCTTAAAGGATCAGTTTTGATTGTAATGTTCTGTTCTGATACATTTTCGTTGATTCTAATATCAACATTTTCTTTCCCTTTGTGTTTTCGTATTTCAAGAAAAGATTGCCATGTATCTGTTAATAAAGAATTTATGTTGCAATTCTTCTTGCTGATTTTTAATTGTCCAGCTTCTATTTTTGAAATGTCAATAATATCATCAATAAGCTGAAGTAGATTGTTTCCACTATTATTGATTAGCTTAATAAAATTTTCTTTTTCCTCAGGAGTAACTTCAGAATCAGGCATGGTTAAGAGCTCTGTAAAACCCAGAATAGCATTCATAGGGGTTCTTATTTCATGGGACATATTTGCCAAGAAAGCAGATTTTAAATGATCGCTTTCTTCTGCTCTTTCTTTTTCTTTTTGTAGTTTTTTCTCTGCTTCATCTCGTGCTGCTTCTTTAATTAATATTTGATGAAGCATGTTATTGAAATCTTCATAAAGAATTCCAATTTCGTCATTGCTTTTTCTGGTTAATTGAATATTATAATCGCCTTCACTTGAAATCTTTCGAGTTAATTTTGAAAGCTCAAGTATAGGTTGAGAAATTGGTTTTTGAAATCTATTTGCAAGTAAAAATGAGAGAATAATCATTCCAAACAAAATTCCAGTCATTATTAATATATAATCCCGGATTTTTTTATTTAAAATATCGGTTTCAAGTTTAATAACTATAATTCCATATTTATAATTGTTGTATATAATCGGGTGATCAATTTGTAAAAATTGTTTATTAAAAAGGGAACTTGTTTCAATAAGATTATCAGGATTTTCATAAAGAGGCTGTATAAATAAATCTTCTGATCGCTTATAAGATGAAAAAAGGATTCCATTACGATCATATAATGTACCCGATATTACACTTGGCATTGTTGATAATTTGGATAAAATATTTTCGGCTCCTGAATTGTCATCGAATGTAAGTGGTGCAATAGAATATTCGCCTATTAATCTCGTATTCATTAATGCATTAAGATGCATTTCTTTCCGAAGACTTTTTACATCATTAAAACCTACAATTGAAAATCCAATTAACATAGTTAATGTGCTAATAAACAGGATTGTGATTATTATTTTATTTTTAATTGATATGTTTCTGAAAAAGCTCATTAATTATCGTTTACTGGTTTGACAATTTTTGCCGAATTCATTAAATAAAAACTCATTTGTAACGGAGATTTAATAACTGCAGTTTCGTTCACTTCAAATTTAAGTTTGTTTTTTTCTTCAATGAAATTTATTAGCACTCCTTCTTTAGCAAAATTAGGAGATTCACTAATAGTTAATACAGGCAATTTTTCTGTTAATGCCAGAATGTTTTGAAGATTCTTTTTTTCAGATTCTGCAATTACCAATATATGACTGTTTTCTATTTCGTAAAGGTTATTTATCTTTTTTATTTCAACTTTTTTATTGTTGATTTTTTGCATCGAATAAATTTGTTCCAAGTTTTTATATAATGGTGTTTTTCCAATAACTGAAATAACAAATGGTTTTTCGGTATCGTCCATATAACATTCTTCAGGCCAGGTAACAAATCTTGAAAATTTCTCAAGATATACTGCCTTTAAAACATAAATACTGGTTTGTGAATAAGCTTGTAAAGTAATAAAAGAGAAAAGAAGTAAAGAAAAAATCTTCACAACCCAAAGCTTAAATTTATATATGTTATATCTTTTAATCACTAATTACAAGTTATAATAAGAAAATTCAACATACTCATTATTCTCTAGTCCCCATATTACAAATGTAGAATAGGGATCTCCATTAGAATCAAAATTGATTTTTCCTGAAGCTCCATCGTAATTTATTTCAAAACCTGATAATAGTAAAACACGAGCTTTCTCAAATTCATTAACATTAATGATAGTGGTTTCTTGTTTTATATTTTCATTACCGGTGACTAATCTTAAATTTTGTTTAATATCTTCAGGTGATATTGATTGAGCTTTTTGAATGGCATATGCAATTGAAAAAATTGCATCATAAGCATGCTCGGAATATGTTACAGGGCTAAAATTATATTTTGATAAATAATTGTTTTCATAAGTTATATAGTTGGGAGTATTCGTAATTGAGCTTGATATACCGATTATTGTTTCCAGAATGTCAGGCTGTCCATTGGCGATTAATTCATTAGGGAATCCTCCTTCTGTTAAAAATAGATAAGGTTTTATTTCTGCATCTTGATAAAGTGACGAAGACCACAAGTCTTGGGTAATTTTTCCAATTTCTTCCTCAAATACTATTGAAAAAATGATTTCTGGTTCTACCTCTAAAAGAACATTTATTTCATCTCCATAATTGTAATGATCAAGTTCTCCCGTAGTTGGATAAGATGACTTTGCTACAATTTGTCCTCCTAAAGATTCGAATTTTTCTTGAATAATTTGGGTCATTGAATGCCCAAAATTGTCATCTCTAAATAATATAGCTCCATTTTTAAATTCAAGTGAATCAGTAGAATACATTGCCATTATTTTACCACTAAAAGCATCAGATGGACAGGTTCTCCAAATTAGATTATTGTCGTTTATATAAGAAAGATCAGGTATAGTGGCTGAATTTGTAATCATTAAAACATTATTCGCGATACATGTTTCTGCCATTTCAACAGCAACTGTAGAGGTAGTTGGTCCCACAATAATGTTTGCACCTTCTTTTAATAGTTCATTTACAACCTCATTTCCAGTTTCTGGATCTCCGGCTGAGTTTTTAAAAATTAATTCAATTTCTCTTTCTTCTCCATTAATAATTAATCCGCCAGATGAATTTATTTCATCCGCAGCCATTTTTGTTGCGAAGAATACATTTTCAGCAACTTCTCGTCCAATTGATACATCACCAACAACTCCTATTTTTATTGGACTTTTATATGTAGGTATGTTGTAGTCTTCAGTTAATTTCTCACAGCCTGTTAATTGAAAGATAATCAGCGAGATATACGATAATATTAGTATTTTACATATCTTTCTCATATTCTAAATGTATTGAGTAAACATAAAATAAAATGCGCGACCTAACCCAGGGATATCATAATTGCTAAATCCAGGATAGTAATATTCAGTACCTAATAAGTTTTTAACACGAAAGCTCAATCTTGTTTTACTATTTTTGATTAACTCAAGATCTGTTGACGAAATCGTGAAATCCAATATAAAATAAGGATCAAGTTCATATCTGTTTATAGCATAATTTATTGGATCGTAAATAAAATTATTCTGATCGCTGGCAGTTCTTGGACTAATATATTTACCTTCAATATTTAGGTTAATAAAATATTGGGGTAGATGTAAAATGTTTCCAAACTTTATCATATGACTGGGATAAAGCGCTGTTTTAATTCTTATTTTTTCCAATATGGGATCAGACTTTTCAAGAATACTCTTTTCGTATGAATAGTTAACATACGAAGTATTATTCATATAATTCATATTGAGTTCAGCTTCAAATCCTCCAGAATATATATTGGATACGTTTTGGGCAGTAATATTAGATGTTTCACCATACGGTAAAAGATACTCAATTTTATCATCAATTTCAGTATAAAAAACATTGGTGCTAAAATTAATATTACTGAATAATTTCCCAATTAGCGCCCATTCCAGAGTTTTGGCCCTTTCTGGTTTTAGGTTAGGATTTCCTACAATTCCTCCAGGTGTAATATAATTAGAATATAGTTGTACGGACGAAGGTGCATTAAATGAAGTTCCATACATCAGCTTTGTACTCAGTTGATCGGCCAGATGATAAACTGCAGCTAATCTGTAATTAAGAACATCTCCATAAATATTATGATAATCAAACCTGTAACCAGCTGTTAATGTTAAGTTTTTTAAATAATCAAAACTAAAAAACTCTGCAGCATTAAATATCATTTGTAAATAGATTCCAACATTATTAAAATCTTTTACACCTTCAGTACCTCCTGGGTTTAACGTTTTTATACCCGAACTATTTACGGTATAAAACTTTTGATGATCATGTATGTCCGTTGTATAATCAATTCCGAATGAAAAGTTATTAATATCGTCAAAAGCATAAGAAGTATTAAAACTCACATCATATCCGGCATAACTCAAATCTCTTTCTATCCATTCTGTTGGGTCTGAATCATTGTCAAGAATTTCATTTTTAACAGGCTTTCCGGTTGAATGAGTAAATGAAAAATCAGTATTAAAATTGTCAAATAATGTTTTCGAATACATAATTCTTTCATAAGCATTAAATAAACGAATTCGGTTATTGTGTGAGAGAGTTCCCCAGTCAAGAAATTCAGAATATGAATCTATATTTTGCTGCGTAAAATCCAGAACGAGCTTACCAAAAGTTTCTTTTTCGTATTTAACCTTAATGTAAACTGCAAGAGGATTTGATTCATTTTTTTGAGCAATATCTCCAGAACCATATATTGTGCTTCCCGGAACATTGTAAGGAGAAATACCAGAGTAATCAATTTGGGAATATGAACTTGAAAATAGAATATCGAAATTATTCTTTGATCCACCCCATACCGTACTTAAATTATATGTGGAATTATTATTCACACTTCCGATATAATGAGAAATTGAATTTCCGACACTATCTCCAGTTTTTGTAATAATATTTATTACCCCTAAGAAAGCATTCTTTCCATAAATAGCAGAATTAGGACCTCTAATTACTTCAATTTTCTCAATTGCTTCCATTGGAATAAGAGATGGATCTAAATAGTTATCTGAGCTTGAACGAAACGACATGTTTTGTCCGTCAACCATTACTTTTACCAGTCGCGACCAGCTTCTAAGACCTCCGTTTATTCCTCTTATTCCCAAGTTGGGTTGAAAATAGTCAGTAATTACGTCAAATCCAGCAATGCTGTTAAGTGCTTCGGCTACACTGGTATATCCTCTTTCTTTTATTTGAGTTTCTGTAAGAACAGAAACAATAGATGGTGCATCTGTAATATTCTGATTTTGGCGAACAGCAGAAACTATTTCAATATCCATCAAGTCTTCGAGGGAAAGTGCAAAAAGATCATTTGCAGAAATTGTATCAAGATCCTGACCTCTAACATTTGATAATGAAAGACTTAAGAAGAAGAAGAGAATTAGGTGCTGAAATTTTATTTTCATAACCATCTGTTTATTTAACAGAAACAAAAGCTGTAATTTATATAAAATAAGATTAATTGCAAAGACCTTCTGAGCAATTGCAGCATATCTCAATTCCTTTTCTGTTTCTGAGTAAGGCGTTTCTAAAATTATTGAGTTCTTCAGAACCCCAAATTTTTAACGTATCTGAACAAATAATGTTACCTATTTTATAATTATTATCCTTATCAAAACAGCACGGTATTACTACACCATTCCATGTAATTACCATTGTGCTCCATAAACGAAAGCATTTATTTTGCAGCTTACTTTTTATATTATATTTTGAGTCGGTCTTTTTATATCTGGCATATTTTTCAGTTTTTGGAATTAAACTATAATTTTTAGCTTGATTTATTTGTGCAGATTTAATTTCAAGTTTATTAACAGATAGTTCTTTGCTCAGAACCTTAATTTCAGAAATCTCATGTTCTGAGCAAAGAACTGAATTATTACTTTAGGGTATTTAGAGTTTAACTCTTTTTTTGTCTTAATTAGTGTTCTGATCCCTTTTAATACAACATCAAACTTTCCCCCGGCTCTGTATTTTTCATAGCTTTTCTGACTGATTCCATCTACAGAAATTAGAATTCTTTTTAGTCCTGATTTTATAATTTTAGTTGAATTTTCTTTAGTTAAAAAATGACCGTTTGTCGAAATGCTTGTATATATATTATTTTCATCCGAATATTTTATCATTTTAAACAGGTCGGGATGAAGAAAAGGCTCGCCTTGAAAATAAAGCATCTGATAAATTATAAAGCTTTTAACATCATTAATTATTTTTTTGTAATTATTAAAATTCATTTTTCCTTTAGGAATACGTGTTGATTTATTTCCTGTAGGACATTCTAAACAATTCAGGTTGCACTGGTTAGTCGGCTCTGTAGTAATGCTATATGGATAACCCCAAACAACCGGTCTTCTTAAAACCTGAGAAATATAATAACCTAAGAATATACGTATTAGGTTATACATTTTTTTAAAACTCACATATTTGAAAAGCTTGAGTTGAATCATCATAAATTAAAAAAGACCGAATATATCGGTCTTGATTTTATATTTTTATTAAAACTTAATTTGATTCAAGAATCTGAAATAATTCATCTAACTTAGGCGTAAGAATTATTTCGGTTCTTCTGTTTTTCTTTCTGGCATCCGGAGCTTTTGAATTTATTACCGGTTGATATTTGCTTCTTCCAGCTGCAAGAATGCGGCTTCCTTCAATATTAGAATTCTTCATTAAAATTCGTACTATCGCAGTTGCTCTTTTAACACTTAAATCCCAGTTGTCCTGTATTGTAGAACTTGAAATATATGGAACATCATCAGTATGACCTTCAACAGTAATATTAATATCTTTGTTTACTTCCAAAACCTCTGCTAATTTTTTTAATGCGCTAACTCCTTTAGGATCAACAACAGTGCTGCCTGATTTAAATAACAATTCTTCGTCAAGAGACACATAAACTTTTCCGTTCTTCATCTCAACTGCGAGTCCCATATCTGTAAATCCCATTAAGGCGTTTGAAACTTTATCTTTTAATGCGTTTACAACTGAGTCTTTTTTAAATAAAATTCCTTCTAATTCAACTAAACGTGCATTTTTTTCATCCAACTCATTTTTGTACTTATCAAGTTTGTATTGATCTGCTCTTAAATTATCTTCCAATTTCCTTAGTTGATCTTCTTGCTCAATAATTCCCAACTGTTTGTTTTGCAGTTCTTGTAAAAGCTTTTTTGTTTCGCTAATATTCCCGCTTAAAAGCTGATCTTGAGCTTCTTGTAAATCATCATACTGGCGATTTAGTTTATCATATTTTATATCAAGCGAGTGCAGTTTGGTTTCTCTTTCTAAACTATCTTCTTTCCAATCCTTTAAACGCTTTTTCATAATATCAACTTTAGCGTTTAATTCTGTATTTTCTACTCCAATATTCTTATTTTCTCCTTTAAGAATTTCGCGTTCATCCTGACATTCATCATTTTTATCTTGTAAGTCTTCGAACTGTTTTGTCGGTACACATCCAACACTTATTAAAAATACAAGGAAAACTAAATATGATTTGATTTTAAGCGACATATCAACTATTTTAGATTACAATTGTTAAATATAATAAATTTAGATTTTAGCAAATATATAAAATATCAGGGGCTTTCTATCGTTGATACTAAGTAAAAATAATTCATATCTTTGCAGCCATTAAGAATACTATGTCAGAAAGTTTATTAAATAATATTTTATTTCCATCAGATCTGAAAAAATTAGATCTGGCAGATCTCCCTGAACTTAGCAAAGAGCTCAGGCAATTTATTATTGATATAGTTTCGTCAAATCCCGGTCATTTTGGAGCAAGTCTTGGAGTAGTTGAATTAACTGTAGCGCTTCATTATGTTTTTAATACTCCATATGATAAAATAATATGGGATGTTGGTCATCAGGCTTATGGACACAAAATTTTAACTGGACGAAGAGAAGAGTTCCATACGAATCGTAAGCTTGGTGGTATTAGTGGATTTCCAAAAATATCAGAAAGTCCATATGATTCATTTGGAGTTGGGCATTCGTCAACGTCAATTTCTGCAGCATTAGGAATGGCAAAAGCAGCAAATTTTAAAAAGGAAGAAGACCGAAATGTAGTTGCGGTTATTGGTGATGGATCAATGACAGCAGGTCTTGCATTTGAAGGCTTGAATAATGCAGGAACTGAGAATACAAACTTGCTTGTTATTCTGAACGATAACAATATGGCAATTGATCCCAATGTGGGCGCTCTTAAAGAATATTTACTTGATATAACAACATCCAAAACATATAATAAATTAAAGACTGATGTCTGGAATTTGTTAGGACATTTGAATAAGCTGGGACATAGTTCTCGAAAACTTGCTCAACAAATTGATAATGCTATAAAATCGCTGTTACTTAAACAGAGTAATTTATTTGAGTCTTTAAATTTCAGATATTTTGGACCAGTTGACGGACATGATGTAGTTTATTTGGCAAAGATCTTAAATGATCTTAAAGATATTAAAGGACCAAAATTGCTTCATGTAGTTACTCAAAAAGGGAAAGGATTTAAACAAGCCGAACTTGATCAAACTATTTGGCATGCCCCGGGGAAATTTAATAAAAGTACAGGGGAAATACTTAAAATAAAATCAGACAAACCATTACCTCCTAAATATCAGGATGTATTTGGACATACAATACTTGAGCTTGCAAAACAAAATGAAAAAATAGTTGGAATTACACCTGCTATGCCAACAGGTTCATCTCTTAATATAATGATGAAAGAGATGCCTGAACGCACTTTCGATGTTGGTATTGCAGAGCAACATGCTGTAACTTTCTCAGCCGGACTGGCAATTGAAGGAATGATGCCTTTCTGTAATATCTACTCATCCTTTATGCAACGAGCATATGATCAGGTTGTTCACGATGTGGCAATTCAAAAGCTGAATGTAATATTTTGTCTTGACAGAGGTGGAATTGTTGGTGAAGATGGAGCTACTCATCATGGAGTATATGATTTGGCTTTCATGCGAAGTATTCCAAACATTGTCGTTTCCGCTCCTATGAACGAAGAAGAGTTGCGTAATTTAATGTATACAGCACAGCTTGAAAATAAAGGTCCTTTTTCAATTCGATATCCAAGAGGACGAGGTGTTATGCCTGAATGGGAGACTCCATTTAAAGAAATTCCTATTGGAAAAGGTCGAGAAATAAAAAAAGGTACTGACCTTGCAATTCTTTCTATTGGGCATGTTGGAAATTATGTAGTTGAAGCAACAAAAGAATTAGAAAAGAAACATATTGATGTTGGTCATTATGATATGCGATTTGTAAAGCCAATTGATGAAGAATTATTACACCATATTGGTAAAAATTACAAATCTATTATTACTATTGAAGATGGCACCGTAACTGGAGGTTTTGGAAGTGCTGTTCTTGAATTTATGAGTGATCACTCATATAATTTGAAAATAAAAAGATTAGGAGTTCCTGATAAGTTTATTGATCATGGTACTGTTGAGGAATTGCATAAAGAATGTGGTTTTGATGTTGAAGGAATTATTAAAGTAGTTAAGTCGATAATTCGACCTAATTTATTATCAAATGCCGGGTAGTTTTATTTCTTAAAAATTTGACAATATAAAACTATTCTCTATTTTTGCAATTCAAATTTAAGATCTACCTGCCTGAATGGCGGAATTGGTAGACGCGCTGGTCTCAAACACCAGTGAACGCAAGTTCGTGCCGGTTCGACCCCGGCTTCAGGTACAAAATCCT
>DAOWGM010000146.1 GCA_030637515.1 Bacteroidales bacterium | reverse complement strand
TCTAAAGAAATCAGAAGTAAATTTTTAAGCTTTTTAGAAAGCAAAAATCATACTATAGTTTCATCTGCACAAATGGTTGTAAAAAACGACCCTACCCTTATGTTTACTAATGCAGGGATGAATCAGTTTAAAGATATTTTCCTTGGAAACAACCCGGCTAAAGATAGCAGAGTTACCGATTCGCAAAAATGCTTACGGGTTTCGGGTAAACATAATGATTTGGAAGAGGTTGGCCACGACACATATCATCATACTATGTTTGAGATGCTTGGAAATTGGTCGTTTGGCGATCACGACCGCCTATCTGCCGACAAGGCAGGTTCGGCAAGCGGGTATTTTAAAAAAGAAGCTATTGAATGGGCCTATGAATTTCTGGTAAAAGAAATGAAAGTATCCCCTGATCGTTTATACGCAACAGTTTTTGAAGGAAGTAAAGATGATAAGCTTGATTTAGATTCTGAAGCAAAAGATTATTGGAAAAAATACTTACCTGAAGATCAAATCTTACATGGTTCGAAAAAAGATAATTTCTGGGAAATGGGTGATACAGGACCTTGCGGTCCCTGTTCAGAAATACATATTGATATTAGAAACGATGCTGAAAGAAAAGAAGCTCCCGGTGATAAATTAGTAAATAAGGATCACCCCTTGGTTATAGAAATTTGGAATCTTGTATTTATACAATATAACAGAAAAGTAAATGGTAGTTTAGAATTGCTTCCAAATAAACATGTCGATACCGGTATGGGGTTTGAAAGACTTTGTATGGTTTTACAAGATAAAAAATCAAATTATGACACCGATGTTTTCCAACCTTTAATTCAAGCAATTGCTAAAAATTCAGGCAAGAAATACGGAGAAGACGAACAAGCTGATATTGCAATGCGAGTTATATCGGATCATTTACGTGCAATTAGCTTTTCAATTGCCGATGGGCAGCTTCCGTCAAATGTAAAAGCCGGCTATGTAATACGAAGAATTCTTCGTCGTGCTGTACGTTATGGTTATACATTTTTAGGCTTAAATGAACCTTTTATTTACAAACTTATAAATGTTTTAATTGAAGTACTCGGCGAAGCATATCCTGAGTTAAAAAATCAAAAGGAATTAATTGAAAAAGTAATTTTTGAAGAAGAAACATCTTTCTTAAAAACACTGGAAACAGGTATTCGTTTATTAGATAAGATTATTAAAAATACTGAAGATCACAAATATAATGTAATTCCGGGTAAAGTTGCGTTTGAACTTTATGACACATATGGTTTCCCTCTTGATTTAACTGAACTTATTGCCAGAGAGCATAATCTTGCAGTAAACAAGAGAGAGTTCGAAAAAGAAATGGAAAATCAAAAAAACAGATCGAGAAGTGCTGCAAGTATTGATACCGAAGACTGGATTGAACTTCTAAAAGATGATGTAGAGGAATTTGTTGGATATGATTATTTAGAAACTGATGTTAAAATAACACGATACAGAAAAATAAAACAAAAGAATAAAGAATTATATCAGTTAGTATTTAACCTCTCTCCATTTTATGCAGAAAGTGGCGGACAGGTTGGCGATAAAGGATATATTGAAGCAAACGGCGAAAAAATAAGTATAGTAAATACAATAAAAGAGAATAACTTAACTATTCATATAACGGATAAATTACCGATTGATCCAAAAGCAGATTTTAAAGCTGTAGTTAACTCAAATAAAAGAGTTTCTACTGCAAATAATCACACTGCAACACACCTTTTACACCAAGCTTTAAGAAATGTATTAGGCGAACATATTGAGCAAAAAGGATCATTAGTTCATCCTGATTACTTACGATTCGATTTTAGTCATTTTCAGAAACTTACCGAAGACGAAATACGACAAATTGAAATTATCGTAAATGAAAAAATCAGAGAAAATATTGCGTTAGAAGAACATCGAAACATACCAATAAAAACTGCTTCTGACATGGGTGCAATTGCTTTGTTTGGCGAAAAATATGGTGATACTGTTCGTGTAATCAAATTTGATGAATCAATAGAATTATGTGGAGGAACTCACGTTTCGAATACCGGACAAATAGGATTCTTCAAAATTATGAGTGAAAGTTCAATAGCTGCCGGGATTCGTAGAATTGAAGCTATTACAGGAGAAAAAGTTGTTGAGTATGTATTCAACCAGATGCGAGAACTACAAGAAATAAAAGCTCTATTAAAGAAACCAAAAGATGTTGTTGAAAGTGTTAAATCATTAATGAATGATATAACTAAGTTAAATAAGCAAATTGATGAAATGACCAGCGAGCAGGCTCAAGCAATTAAGAAACATTTAAAAGAACAGGTTCAGGAAATTAATGGTATTAATTTTATTGGTTACAAGGTTGGAATTAATTCTGCGGCAGCTATAAAAGATATTTCGTTCCAGTTAAAGAATGAAATTGACAATTTGGTTTTAGCAATAGGTGCTGAAATAAACGGGAAAGCGAATTTATCAATAATAATTTCAGAAAATCTGGTAAATGATAAAAACTGGAATGCATCGCAAATAATTCGCGAAGTTTCCAAAGAAATTCAAGGTGGTGGCGGCGGACAAGCATTTTATGCTACAGCCGGAGGTAAAAATCCGAAAGGATTAGAATCGGCTATTGAAAAAGTAAAAGATTTAATAAAATAATTTGAAAATAAGTTTTACAGGAAAGATTTGAGATAAATATATTACCAATAAATTATAATTAATCAGGAGGATTGCTCTTACATCTAATAAGAACCAATCCCAAGAAAGTAATCAAACCATTCAAAATCAATAATTCAAATCCAAACTTATACCCATTTAAAAAATCTTTCGAATAATAATTTAAGATAAAACATATTATTGGAGAAGCTATTGCAATAAGCGGAACTAATTTATCTCTTGTTTTATAATTAGTGAACAAACCAAAAGCATACATTCCCAATAAAGGTCCGTATGTATATCCTGCAACTGTAAATATTGCACTAATTACACTTTCGTTATTTATGGCATTAAATAACAAGATTACAATTACCAATACTAATGAAACTCCGATATGTACTTTTTTCCTTATTGATTTTAATTCTTTTTCGGATTTATTTTTAGGATTTATTATATCTACAGTAAAAGATGTAGTTAATGCTGTTAATGCTGAATCGGCACGACTATAAGCTGCTGCAACCAATCCGATTATAAAAAATATTGCAATTACCGGACTTAAATATCCCTGAGTTGCTATAAGTGGAAATAAATCGTCGGATCTTTCAGGAATTGCAATTCCGTTTTGTTGAGCAAAAACCACAAGCAATACACCCAACGACATAAAAATCAAATTAACCGGAACTAAGGAAAAACTTAACCAATACATATTCTTTTTGGCATCGTGAATATTCCTGCAACTTAAATTCTTCTGCATCATATCCTGATCAAGGCCCGTCATTACTACAGCAATAAAAGCTCCTGCTAAAAACTGTTTAATAAAATGATTAGCTCCTTTTATATCATCAAAATAAAATAATTTCGAATGCTTACTATCAATAATAGTATTAATCATTCCTTTAAAATCAAGATTTAATTGCTTACATATCAAAACAATTGTTACACCAACTGCAACCAACATAAATAATGTTTGTAAACTATCTGTCCAGATAATAGTTTTTATTCCACCCTTAAAAGTATAAAGCCAAATAAGTAGAATGGTTATTACAACTGTAATCCAGAACGGAATACTTAAACTATTGAATACCGTAACCTGCAATACATTAGCAACTAAAAATAATCTGAATGATGCTCCAATAATCCTGGATAACAGGAAAAAAGATGCTCCGGTTTTGTAAGAATATTTACCAAATCGTTGTCCTAAATATGTGTACATTGATGTGAGATTTAAACGATAGTACATTGGCATTAACACATTGGCTATAATAGCGTATCCAACTAAATATCCCAATACTATTTGCATGTACGAAAAGTTACTGCTAACAACCCAGCCTGGGACTGAAATGAAAGTTACTCCGGAAAGAGAAGCTCCAATCATTCCAAAT
>DAOWGM010000109.1 GCA_030637515.1 Bacteroidales bacterium | reverse complement strand
TGAGAAATTAAATCTTCATGATAACAAAGTTTTGCCAGTTCCAAATGCGATGAAGCGTAATATGGATTAAAAAGAATACTTTGTTTAAATGCCTCTGCAGCTTCTTTATATTGTTCATTATTTTGGTATGAAACACCAAGATTAAAGTAAACTAAATAACTTTTAGGATATAGTTGCAACATTTCTTTAAAATGATCAATTGCATTAGTAGTCTGTTTTGATCTTAAGAATGCAAGCCCTTTATAAATTTGCATAGTATAACTATAATTTTCAAAGGATTCGAACGAGTCATATAAATCAAAAAGTTCTTTGTATTTATCTGATTCAAGTAACATTTCTGCTTTATTTACAATAGCTGTCATATATAAAGAGTCATTCTCATTAACTGAATTAATGAGCTGAAAAGCTTTTGTCGAATCGTTTTTCTGAAAAGATTGTTGGGCTTCTTCAATTACTTCAGAAGCTTCAATAAATTGCAGTTTATTTTGCGCATTAATTTGCATTGAAAGAAACAGGGCTGTCAGGGTTAAAATTTTTCTCATAATTATTAATTATATATTTTTTTTAAAAATAGTATTTCCTTTTAGAATGAAAAAGAAGAGTAAAGCTAATTATTTTTTTTGCAGTTAAAAACAAGTTGAAAATAATATAAAGAAAATTAGAATATGCCGTATATTAATCATTAATATGAACTCCAACTTATTTTCAGTACGAATTGCATTATTTTTGCTCCACTTTATATATTAAATAGAGAATGATATCGACATTAAAATTTCATAAAATTTGGTTTTTAAAATTGTTTATAAACCGAATAGCATTAATTTTACTACTATAATGTTTTTAGATATTCAAGAAGTACACTCAAATGAAAAAGCTACTTAAAATATTCTCTTGGTTTATTGTAATTATTATTATTTTAATAATTGCCTTAACAGTAATTGCAAAATTAGCAGAAAATAAAATAACTGATATCGCTTTACGAAAAGTTAGTGAAAGTATTGAAGCGCCTGTTACTATCGATCATGTGTCATTTAATTTATTGCGCAAATTTCCATTAGCAACCATAGAATTAGAAAATGTTTTATTAAGAGAACATAAATTCCCAGAAGAATCAGATTCATTATCAATTGATTTAGACACACTAATTAGCATTAGAAAAATATACGTTTCTGTTAAATCGAGGCCTTTATTGAAAGGGAATGTTGAAATAATAAAAATAGATGTTGATGGAGCCAATATTAATTATTTGGTCGATACCAGCGGTGTTTCAAATATTGATTTTTTAATATCAAGCTCTGAGCCGGAAGTGCTTGACACATTGCCATCTGAACCTTTAAAAATCAATTTAACAGATCTCACAGCGACAAATATTATTTGTAATTATACGGATGATAAGCTGAAAACTACAGCAAAAGTTTTTATTCCTGAATTAAAAGTAAAGGCAAAAGTTGAGGGTGAGAATATTCGTGCATCTGTAAAAGGCAGAATAAATTTAAGCAATTGTAGTTTTGAAGAAACTAATTTGCATTTAATGAAAAATACAGATGTAAATTTTGACATTGATTATGAAAATGATTCTGTAAACATTAAGCAATTAATTGTTAATACAGATGGTGCAGATTTAGATTTTGTAGGAAATGTTCTTTTAGCTGATGAAATTAAAACTGATATAATTTTTAGGGGAACAGACTTAGATTTTGAAGAACTAATAAAATATGCTCCAAAAGAAATGCTTCAGGAATTTGGTTTGCAAAAGGTTTCCGGATTAATGAATATGGATGCAAGTGTTAAAGGTGTTTATTCCGAAAATGATTTGCCAAAAGTAGATTTGAGTGTGAATTTTCAAAATGGTAATGTTGTTACTGTGGATTATCCAGCACTAAAAAACATATCATTTCAAGGAAAAATAACGAATGGAATTCTTCGTAATAATAAGTCAACACAAGCTGATTTTAGCACCTTTCATTTTGAAACGCAGCAAAGTAAATTCGACCTTGCTTTTTCGGTATTAGATATTGATCATCCAAAATACAGTATTAAAACCAATGTGGATTTAAACATGGGAGAATTCAGTGAATTTATTCCTGACTCTTTGGTTCAAAATATCAAAGGAAACATAAAAGCAAGTCTTTCCACAAAAGGAGAACTGCCCGATTCTATTAATGACGATTTTATTGATTTTGTAATTGCAAATACAAAGGCTAAAGTTCAGTTTACTGGTTTTAATGTTGATATGGATCCAGATTTATCAATTAAAAATTTCTCAGGAGTATTTACATATAAACCCAACAATTTTTCGGTTAGTAATTTAAATATTGATATTCCTACTTATAATTTGGGACTACAAAACACTTCGCTTAACACCGATTTTTATGGAAGCATATATAATACATCCGAATTAAACCTAAATGTTAAATCCTATCATATTGAAACAAAGGGAGCGGTAGTTTCTGGATTTATAAAGCTTAAAAATCTTGATAAGCCAAGTTATGATACGGAAACAAGAATAGCTTTAAATCTTGATGAGACTAAATCAGTACTTCCTGATTCTTTACTTACAGCCTTAAGCGGAAATGTAATTATTGAAATAAAGTCAAAAGCTACATTAAACCTCGATTCAATTGCCGATCAGGCTATAGAAGCTGCTTTTAAAAAGAGTACAGTTAATGTGGTAATGAATAGAATAACTGCGATTCTTCCTGATGATCCATTGTATAAAATTGAAAATTTATCGGGAGTTATCAATATGAGTCCTGAAGCTCTTACAATAAATAAAGTGAGAGGAATAGCAGCCGGACTTAGCTTTGAGATTGATTCAACAGAAGTTTGGAATTCTTACGAAACATTTGTTCAAGGAAGCAAGGAAGAGATCTTTACAGTGCAAACAAATATTAAATTAGGAGAAATTACTAATTCATTTCTTGAGGCATTTATGCAGCCAGACACAACAAGTGTAGAAGTTGCTTCTCAAGAATCTACAGATGAATTAGTAAATACAGAGAGTGTTGAACCTGCTGATACCACTGCTCCACAATATTTAATTCCTGATTTAAGTGAATATGGATTGCCTCATTTCTTAATTCGTGGAAAACTTGCTATAAACAAAGTGGAGTATGAAAAGAATGTGATCGATGATATTTCTTTAAAGTTTCGCTTTGCAGATAGTTTGTATGTTGTTGATCAATTCAAACTTTCAACATGTGGTGGTAAAATGAATACCTCACTAATGTTAAATGCTCGTGGTAGATTTTGGGAAAAACCAGTTATAGATATAAGAACTAAAATTGATAAGCTAAATATTAATGAATTATTGATTGTGAATGATAATTTTGGCGATACTTCAATTACTTATGAAAAATTTGCTGGATTGTTAACAAGTGAATTAGATGTAAGAGCATTCTACAAAGAAGGAACATGGCCGACAGATAGAATAAGAGCAGAAGGTCATTTTACTTTGGAAAATGGGAGAATTTATGGATATGAACCATTAGTTGATTTGTCAAAAAACAAAATATTAGGAGGATTAAAGGGTTTAGACAAATTAGACTTTAACACTTTAACGACTAGCATTTTTATGTTAAATGATAATATATATGTTCCTAAAACAGATGTTGTAACTTCATCAATTGATATGACTGCCTTTGCAATGCATAGTTTAAAGGGAGATTTTGAATATCATATAAAAGCGTATCTCGGAGACGTATTTACAGGCAAATCAGATGAGCTTATGAAAAAGCAGGAAAAACAAGATAAGATTAATGGTGACACATATGATAGAAGTGGAGGATTAAAATTATTATCAATGGAAATTGATGGTAATAAAAAGAATGGATTTGATAATGATAAATTAAAAGAAAAATTCGAAGTTAAATTAGATAAACAACAGGGATGGTTAAAACTTTTCTTTAATCCTTTGTTGGTTAATTTTAGTACGGATCTTGATAGGACAAAAAGGAACAGAGAACTTATTGAAAAATACGGAACTAAAAGTGAAGATAAATAAGATCAAGTTCTTGGTATATATTATAGTCGCGATTATTATTGCTGCTATCACTTTTATATATCTTAACGATAGTAATATCTTTAAGAAAGATCAAAAAGCAAAAGTTGAAATTTTTGAGCATGAATTAGATATTGTTTATGGTGCTGATTCAGCAGATCTTACTATTTTTTTATTCTCTAATTATAGCTGTTCTTTTTGTCGGAAATTCTTTGCTTTTGTATATCCAAAATTAAAAGAGGAATATATTGATAAGGGTAAAGTAAAGCTCGTTGTAAAACCCGTGGATTTAACAAACAATGAAAATGTAATAAATTCGTTAAAAATAGCAGTATGTATTAACGAATATGGAAAGTTTGAAAAGTTAAATAGATTATTGCTTTTTGAGCCAAAAGTAGTTTATACTGAAGAATTTAGTAATTTGATTGATGAGTTTATAGAAAAAGATGAGTATGTTGCTGAGTGTATGCTTGGTGGCGAATCTGATGAATACATTATTGAAAATATATTAAACTTTAAAGCTTTGAAACTTACAGGAACACCTACATTTATAATGAATAATAAAATTTACAAAGGATATAGTGAATATGAAAATTTTAGAAAACTTATTGAGAAAGAGTACGTATATTCTTTACATTAGTTTTATTATTCATTAATTTGCATGGTGTTTGTAGAGTAAAAATAGATTGAATTAAAAACAAATAAAATTTTAGATATGAAAACAAAGAAGTATTTATGGATTTTAATGATGGTTTTAGCTGCTTTTGTTGTATCGTGTGAGAAGGATGAAGATCCAATTGAAGCATGTGAAGGAGAAGATTTAGCTGAAGATTTTAACTGCCCTGTTGATGTTGATGCAATAGCTACATTTTGTGCTGATGGTGTATCTGATTCATATTATACATATAATGGTACAGATTATTATTGTACAGGAGTTGAAGCATCTACTTGTGATGGGGCAATTATCCAGGTTGGAATTGCTTTGATTGAAGCGGGTTGTGGTACAAAAAAGAAATCTGCTAATATGGAAAATGGTTTGATTAAATTATCTCAAATGGCAGAGAATCTGCTAGCTGAAGTACGATCAGAATCACTTTATAACTAAGTGTTATTAAAAATTGAGTATCAGATTTTGATGATATGATTAATCTTTTTTAATTAGTCCTTTGAAAAAAAAAGGACTTTTTTTTTCGGTTTTTTTTAAGGCTTGATTCGAGAGAATCACCTCTTAAATTTATTCCAACAATAACCCCATCACCATCAATTAAATAACTTGTAGGTATACTTTTTACTTTATATTCTTGTGCAGCAGCATTTCTCCATCCCTTTAAATCACCAACATGGTAAGGCCATTCCATTAAATCGGTTTCAATTGCTTTTTCCCATGCTTCTTGTTTAAAATCCAGGGAAACACTTAATACAGTAAATCCTTTCCCGTTTTTGAAATTATTATCCTTATACTTTTTGTACACTTCAACAATATTTGGATTTTCTTTTCTACAAGGTTTGCACCACGATGCCCAAAAATCAATTAATACCATTTTACCACTTAATTCTGATAAATGAAATTCTTCACCAGTAACTAAATTTTGAATAATCTCAGGAGCTTTATCTCCAATTTTTAAATTCTGGCTATACAGATTTAAAGTTATAAGACTAAGCGTAAATAGTATTATCAATTTGATTTTCATCGTGTATTTATTTTAAGATTCAATATGTAGCTAAGATACATAATTATTAATTAACACTTTAAGGCTATAAAATGTTTTTCATCTATTCAATTAATTGTAATCCACAAAAAAGAAGCCATCTTTTTAGATAGCTTCTTTTATCGGATCACTCTTCGACATCCCGATAATTATCGGGACAGAGTTACAATTTGTATCTGTCATCCTGAGCTTGTCGAAGGATAGACATTGTATGCAATATGCTTTAATTTATAGTTGGTAAGAAAGAATATTCCTTTCCGTACTTTATCATTTGCTCAGCATAGTCTTTAGCGTATTCTACTTTTATATCGATAATTTCTCCGTTTTCCATTACAGGAACTAATTCAGGATTTGCAAATCCGCCAAATACTGCTCGGTTTAATTTTGCATATCTTTCTAATAATTCTTTATGCAATTCTGGGTTAACTTTCACTCCATAATCTTCAACTAAAGATTCACCTGCAGCGTAATCACCTTCTGATTTTATTCTTTGAATTTCGGCTAACAAATTTCCAAATAATACTTGAAGTTTTTCATAATCATTAATACGGATAAATGTTTTTTCTTCAATTGAATACATTTCAATAACATTTTCTTCTTTACCCATTTCATAAACCCATTTCGAAATCATCTGGCGACCACGCATATGAGCTTGCTCAATACTTTTACCTAATTTAACTCTCGCTAATTGTCCCATTAATCCGTTAAGGATATAAGAATCATATTGTGCTTTGTAAGCTTCAATGTCTGGTAATAAACCAAGATCTACTAATTTAGCATCTGGTAAATAGTACAAGCCAAATAAGTCGGCACGAGCTTCTTCAAGTGGAGTTTGATATCCTTTTAAAGCTCCAGGATCTGTTCCTGATAATAATTGACCGCTTCCGTGACCAACAACTTCGTGTAAATCAGTATGTAGCATATTTGTAATATCGCCATATTTTTTCATTCTTTCTCTTACTTCATCAAGAGCAACAAACTCATCAAGGTAACCTGATTTTCCAACCTGGTCGTAAGCAAAGCCGATATTTTTAAGCGTTACTGATTTTGATCCATGATCTTTTCTAATCCAATCAGCATTTGGAAGGTTTATTCCAAGAGGAGAAGTCGGATAACAAGCTCCTCCTAATTGAACAACGTCAATTACTTTTGCAGTAACACCAGTTACTTTTTCTTTTTTGAATTTAGTATCAACAGGAGAATGATCTTCAAACCATTGTGCTTGCTCTCCAATTATCTGAGTAAGTTTAGTGGCTTCTTCATTTTTAACATTTACTACCGATTCCCAGGTTGCTTTCATAGCCATTGGATCGTCATAGACTTCAATAAAACCATTTGCATAATCTATTTGAACATCGGTATTTCCTGCCCAAAGAATATTATACTCGTCCCAAATTTTTAAATCACCTGTTTTATAATATTCAATTAACAATTCAAATTCTTTAGCTTGAGTTTCATTTTCTGCAACCGGAATAGCTTTTTCTAACCAGAAAATTATTTGAGAAATGGCTTTTCCGTACATTCCGTCAATAGTATAGGAAAGCTCTTTTATTTTACCATTTTCTTTTACAACTTTACTGTTTAATCCATAGCTAATAGGAGTTGGGTCATTGGAATCAACTTGTTTTTCGTAATATGAATTAACTTCTTCCATTGTAACTCCTTCGTAAAAATTGCTTGCAGAATTAGCAACAACATCACTTCCCTTTTCAGATGCTACTTTTTTAGCATATAAATCAGGATCAAACATAATTGGAGTAATAAAATCGATAAATTCTTCTACTGATTGATTTTCTTTTAGCGGAAGTTCTTTAGAGTCTGAATTAAGAATCAGAGATTTAAAATAATCTTCGGTAAAATTTGGAACAAATTTATCCGTTGAATAGTGATGATGAATTCCGCTTGAGAACCATACCTTTTTTGTGTATGTCATAAAGCCAGAAAAATCTTCTGAAGTTTGATCACCATTATATGTTGTAACAATTGCATCCAGCGTTTTTCTTACTAAAAGATTATATTTAAAGTTCTGATCGAATGTAATATCACGACCACATTTCGCAGCTTCGCCTAAATAATATAGAAGTTTTTTTTGACGTAAATCCATGTTTTCAAAACCAGGAATTTGATACCGTAGAATTTGAACTTCTCCAAACCTATCAATTTGAAATTTGAATTCTTCCCCGTCTGCCGGACGGGCAGGTGTTTGTTGACTTGGCTTTTCGGAGCACCCGGAAATAAATAGAGTAATCATTAAAAGTAAGATTAGTGTGATTGTTTTATTAAAAATTTTCATAATATATTTTTTGTATTTTATATTAAGACCAGAATTACGTACTGAAGTTTAATATTTTCATGTTGCAAATGTATATAATTCATGATCATGAAAAGAATTGATCTAAAACAGTTTTTAATCTGATTCATTTAATGCACACAAACATGTTTTAGAACATATCTGGTCGTATATTTACTATGATGTTAAAACAAAAAAGATATGCCATTAAAATTATCTGATATTAAAAAGTATTCTATAAAAATTGCAGAAAAGGGTGAAGTACTAGCTTGGATAGGACCATGTTCCGTTAAAAAGATGGATCTTAAAATAATTCCTTTAGATGGTAGAAAGTATGAATGTGCAGGAACAGTATATCTTGCAAATGGTCTTGACTTACAAGCAAGTTTTCGAATAAAAAAATCCGATGAACCACTATTAATTGATGAAAGTACTTATACTAAAATAGATGATGTTTGGTATAAACTTGGTGAGCCAGAATTTTTTATAAAAACAGAACTCGAAAAAGAAGATGTTTTTCCAATAGAGTGGGAGCCGGATGTTCCATTAGCAGATTTCGGCAAGGGTCCGTTTAAGATGGATTGGAAAGGATAGTTTTTAGAACTAAAACAATCTGTATGTCATTCCGGGCTCCTGTCAGCTGACAGGCAGGTGACACGGAATCTATTTTTAGATCATATAGATTCCTGCCTACGTAGGAATGACAAATAAAATAGAAAAGGAGATCAATCCCGATAGCTATCGGGATTGATCTCCTTTTTTTATAATGAGTTTTAACACTATAAGAGTAGTTCTTATACCGTTTATTATTCAATATGTCATATTTGTGAAAAACAAATATTGATTGAATATATAACGGCATTAACCATTCTAAACTTCAAAATATCACATTTTATGCGACATTCTGAAGAAGAATTGGTATTAAAAGTATTCAGAAATATCTTTTACTTGTATTTCTGTACCTTCAGCAGCGTGTTGCAAATTAAACAAACAGATAGGACACATTGATACTATTTCCTTACAGCCATTTTTATTAAGTTGGCTTACTCGTTTTTTAGCTATTTCAACAGATTTTGCAGGAAATAAAGATTCAATTGGTCCACCACAACATTGTGTTAATTTTTTAGAATCATTAAATTCTAATATATTAACACCAGCCTTTTCAAGAAGGTTTACGGGTTGATCTAATACATCAAGACCTCTTGCATATACACATGAATCATGTACAACAACTTCCTTGTCTGGTATATTATCTAATTTTATATCAACTTCATTTAATACTTCAAGATAACTTTTTACCTCCAGTTTATAATCTTTGATATACTTTGGATATATCTCTCTTAACATCTCAGTTGTATGAGGATCAACAGTAATAACGCTTGTAACGCCTTTGTCTTTAAGCATTTGATACACCCTGTGTGCATGTTTGATAAAAACATCATCAACACCCATATCGTAGATTAAAGCACCGGTATACATTTCCTTTCCGTAAAGATATCCATATTCAATCCCGCTTTTTGTAAGCATTTCGGCGATATTCCTAAGCCTTTTATCGTATAAATTACGCATTTTACGTGAAGGCCAGGTAATAAACATGGAAACGTTTATTATTTTATTAAAAAACCGTCCTAAACCAAGGGTTTTATTAAGAGCTGAATTTTCCAGCATTCCTATTATCTTCCCTAAAAATGCTATTGAGGGCATAAGTTGATACATATGACCTGTGTATAGAACTCTTTCTCCTGTTTTAGGAATATTAAGTCCTTTAGCCCAGTTGGTAACACTCTTTTTACTTAAAGGCAATACACTTTTTCTTAACTTCAGATTATCTGAAAGGAGGCCAATAATATGATTAATTGGTAGAGACATAATATTTTATAGTTAAATTTTATAAATTTTTCTATTAATATAGTTACGAGCAGTTCTTACATTGCTTGAGATATTTACCTGAGTTGGGCAGTTTTCAACACATAATTTGCATAATAAGCATTGAAAGTAACTTTCCTTCTCTTCAATAAGTTTATCTTCAAGTCCAAGAACGATATATCTGCATAACTTTCTGGGCAGTGCATCTAATCCAATAGGACAAAGACCCGAACATGTCCCGCAATTAATACAAGCGTTGGGGTTGAATTCTTCATCTGTACCGAACTCTACAATAAATTCAGGATTTAATTTAGACATATTATTATTTTTTTAATTCATATAAATAATACTCATCATCATTGATCTCATCCGTTTCTTTTACAAACCCATATTTTCTCAACGACATTAAGTAGTATAAAACATCATCCGCAGGATGCTGAATATCTGCAGCAATTTCAGGAACTGCTTTAGCTTCCGATTCTAGTGATTGAAGAATTTT
>DAOWGM010000021.1 GCA_030637515.1 Bacteroidales bacterium | reverse complement strand
TTGAAAAGGTCTTTTCATCAACCAAATCATTTTTATATAATGCCGGAAGTTTATTTGGATAATAATCAGGCAAATATTTCTTTAAAACATCAGCATTAATTACCCGTGTTTCTTCAATAACCGATAACTGTTCTGTTATATTTTTCAACTGGCGAACATTTCCCGGCCATTCGTAATCATCAAGTATTTGCCGGGCTTCATCATTAAGACTAATCGGAGGCATTCTATATCGCTCGGCAAAATCCGTAGCAAATTTTCTAAATAGTAAATATATATCACCTCCTCGCTCATTCAAGGTAGGAATAGCAATAGGAACTGTATTTAATCTGTAGTATAAATCTTCCCTGAATTTATTTTCTTCAATTGCACGAACCAAATCAACATTTGTTGCAGCAACTACACGAACATCTGTTTTTTGTATTTTCGACGAGCCTACTCTTAAAAATTCGCCTGTTTCTAAAATACGTAATAAACGTACCTGAGTTGACTTAGGAAGTTCCGCTACTTCATCTAAAAAGATAGTTCCGTTATTGGCCACTTCAAAATACCCCTTGCGACTCTCGTATGCTCCTGTAAATGAACCCTTTTCATGCCCAAACAATTCCGAATCTATTGTTCCGTCGGGAATTGCTCCACAGTTTACAGGAATGTATTTTCCATGTTTTCTGGAACTGTAATTATGAATTATCTGCGGAAAAGCTTCCTTTCCTGTTCCGCTTTGTCCTGTAATTAATACTGAAAGATCAGTAGGTGCTACTTGTGCAGCAATATCAATAGCACGATTCAAGCCCTGAGAATTTCCGACAATCCCAAATCGCTGTTTTATTTTCTGAACTTCCATTACGATCCGTTTTTTTCGTTTTAAAAGATATGACAAAATTACAATTTTAATTTTTTTAATCTCTTCTTTTTAACAATTATTAAGAAAACTCCTCTGTCATTAAGGCAGAACAGAAGTTTCAAGTTTAAGGTTTAAAGTTCCGGGTTTAAGTTGTATTTTTGTTTTTTATTCGAAAAAACTATTTATGGATTTTATAGGTATTATTCCGGCTCGATATGCATCAACCCGTTTTCCGGGAAAACCATTAGTTAATATTAATGGAAAATCGATGATTCAAAGAGTTTATGAGCAAGTAAAACTTGTAATTAACGATGTATATGTTGCAACAGATGATAATAGAATTGCAAATGAAGTTAAGCAATTCGGCGGAAAATTTATTATGACTTCCGAGGATCACCAAAGCGGAACAGATAGAATTGCCGAGGCAATAAATCTGATTCAGAAAAACTTAAATAAAGAATTTGATGTTGTAATAAATATTCAGGGCGATGAACCTTTTATTCAACCCGAACAAATTAAAGAGATCATCTCTTGTTTCGATGATGTAAAAACTGAAATTGCTACATTAGTTAAAAAAATTGATAAACAAGAAGATGTTTTTGATATCAATAAACCTAAAGTAATTTTTGATAACAGGATGAATGCTATTTACTTTAGCCGCTCACCAATTCCATTTTTAAGAAATACAGAAAAAGAACAATGGCATTTAAAGCATGATTTTTACAAACATATTGGAATGTATGCCTATAAAACAGAAACACTAAAAGAATTAACAAAACTGAAGCAATCGCCATTAGAGCTGGCCGAATCGCTGGAACAATTACGCTGGCTTGAAAACGGATATAAAATTCGTGTAATAGAAACAAATTTTGATTCTATCGGAATTGATACTCCTGAAGATTTGGAGAGGATACTAAATAATTAATTTTTTTCAACGCACAGAAATTTCTTATTTGCAACGGGAAGGAATGCTCGTTGTACAAAAAAACATCCGATGCAAATGCATCGGATGTAATAAAAATATCTATTTTTTAAGGTTTATCTTCTAAAACAATGTCATCTAAAATAAATGTTCCTGTTTCTCCTTGATCTACATCTCCTGTATATTTAAATGCAATATAACCAATACCGCTGTATGAAGACAAATCAATATCACCAGATTCTACCCATGCATAATTAGCGTCTCCACTACTAGCAATATTTGCTGTTAAAGATCCCCATGTAGCTGAAGCATAATCTTCTCCATCATAATCAAGCGATATTAGCAGGTCAAAAGATTCATGGGTATAATATGCAATAGCAGACCTAAAACTTAACACTTCATTTGCATTAACATCAAAATCTATGGGTGGAGTAATAAGCCATTCTATATTTTCAGAATCTGTTGAATTATACGCACTACCCTGAGCGTAAACATTTCCTTCAAATTCTTTAGCTTGCCATAATCTACTGCCAGTTTCTGCAAAACTCTGCCAATCTGCTATTATTACATCATCATAATTAGCAAATTCTGAAAAGTCGATATTAAATTCAGTAACTGGGTCTCCGGTTCCTCCACCATCAGGAATAAAACGTTCGTCTTCCATAATAACTTCGTCAGTAGTACGAATAATTAACTGCATATCATCATTATACTGACCAACAATTGCAATCATTGAACCGCTACCAGATGGAGTTTTTTCATCGGCAAATTGAGCATAACTACTTGAACGAACAATCGCAGTTTTTCCCAATGTATCTTGAATAGTCAAACTTACGGATTCTTCATTTACAGCATCGGCATATGTTACAACTGTATCACCAACAATAAACTGAATGTTTTCTAATTTTACTAATCTGCCTTGCTTATTAACAAGATCGTTTATAGTAACCAATTCTGGTTCAACATTAACTAATGTTTGAATTTTTGTAATATAATTATCTAAAGTAAAACCATTACCATCTAACGCATCTATCTGGAATAAGCTTTTATATTTTCCAATCCCAAGTCCATTAAGTTGAATTCTAATTGAATCACCTTGATAAATACCTCCGGCAGCATCTAAATGCAATGCGATTCCTCCGGTAGCATCCTGAATATATGCTGTTTTATAAATGTTACCGCTCTTATCATCCATTGTAACTGTTGCATAAAGAGACACATCAACTGTAAACGTATAACCTCCATTAGTATTATATATGTCTTTCATTTCTTCTATTGTAATAATTTCTCCAATAGGAATTGGTGATGATGGAGGTGTATCAAAATCATCATCGACACAAGAATACATTAACACTGTTGCTACAAACAATGTTAATAAAACGGATATTAATTTTTTATTTTTCATGATATATAATTTTTATTTTTTTTCTATTAAAACTGAAATGTTAAGATAAGCATATAATTGATTCCGTATGAATAAAAATATACCGGTGAAAATTTATCTAAATCTTGTTCTACATAATCAAAACGCATTTGCTCATACCCTCCGGTAATAAACTCCTGATTATTAAGGATATTATTAATTTGAGCATATAATCTTAAATATTTATCACCTATTTTCCATGATTTACCTCCCGATAAATTTACAGTAAACTGTGCCAGCAACTTTTCTTGTCTTGTAATTTGATCTATTTTATCGGCTCCATATGGAGTTGTAACATCTAAACTCCCAATTGCACTAGACACTCTTCTCGCTGGGTGAAAATCAAGATAAATATCATCAAAATAATTCCCACTTAACTCAATCCACCAAAATTTTGGAGAATTATAATTTATACCTAAAGAATAAGCTTGCTGTGGAGTTCCCGGCACATAAAAGTTTTTAATATATAATT
>DAOWGM010000061.1 GCA_030637515.1 Bacteroidales bacterium | reverse complement strand
TTGGTAAGCTTGTAATGTTTTATTCTGTAAGCGAAGATGGAAGGTTTGCTATAAAGCAGGAAACAAAAATTGTTGCAATGATAAAAGATAAGGTTTTTATTAATTCCAATAAATTAGATGATGATCTGCTTATAATTGTCGAAAAGCAAAAGGAATTAAAACATCTTGATAAAGTTAAAATAGTGAATTTAGAATTACTTGCAGTAGTAAATTAATAAAAAGTTCTTTTCGTAATGAGTTGGTTACTCATTGATTACTATCCGGGCTTGGTTAAGTTAAGATTAAGCCCGGTTATAAAAACAAATTAAACTTTAGGCGCTAAGCGGCTCTTTTAACAAAAAATAAATTTAATATCATCTTGATTAATAATAGAATAAAAACATCCGCTAAGCGCCTTAATAGAAAATAATTATTTTTTAATTCAAATCAAGTTCAATAAGACAACTTGTTATCATTTATCAGGTCATGCTTGTCGAAGTATGATGTAAGTAAAAATAACATCCTTCGACAGGCTCAGGATGACAAAAGAAAACAAAAATGAAAATTCCAAAAATTGCAATACAAAATTATCAGTTTACCATAGTTATCTTTTTAATGATGACATTATTTGGCCTGATATCATATTTTACAATGCCAAAATCTGAAGATCCATATATGGATTATAATGTTACTTCTGTTTTAGTTATTAATCCGGGAGCTTCGCCTGAAGATATGGAAACATTAATAGCAGACCCACTTGAAGAATCGTTTAAAGAAATGGAAGGAGTTGAAAAAATAACATCAGAAATTTCGGATGGACTTTTCTTTTCTTTCGTAGAATTTGAGTATGGCGAAGATTACGATAAAAGGCATCAGGAAGTTCTTCAGAAAATAAATGAAAAACGTGATGAGTTGCCGGAAACCATAATCAGATTAGATGCATTGCAACCTTCTGTTTTGGATGTTTGTATTTATCAACTGGCATTTGTATCCGAAGGAGCAACGCAGGCTGAAGTAAAAAGAGAAGCAGAAGATCTAAAAAAGATTATTGAAAAAACTTATGGTGTGCGTGCTGTTGATTTAAGCGCTGAGCAGGATTTAGAGGTGCGTATAACTTGCGATATGGAACGTTTGGCAGCTTACAATTTAACAATTGGCAGAATTATTTCAATCGTGCAAAGCGAAAATATGAGTATTCCCGGGGGAAGCATCGATTTAGGGAATAAAAAATTTAATGTTTTAACCAGTGGTTTGTATAAAAGCCTTGATGATATTAGCAATACAGTTATAAATGCCGGTCCGGAAGGAATACTTAGATTAAAGGATGTTGCTACAGTAGATTTTGATTATGAAAAGCCTGAAGTGATGGCAAGACTAAATGGTAAAGATGCTGTATGGTTGTCGGTTGAGCAAAAAAGTGGAATGAATATTTATACTATTTCAGATGAGATAGATAAGAAAGTCGATTCATACAAAGAAAAATTGTCTGATAACATTAAAATTGAAACCGTATTAAAACAAGCGGATGGCGTTAAAGAACGCGTGAACGGATTTTTTGCTAATTTTTTACAAGGTATTTTATTGGTTGGGATAATTATCTTTTTTGCACTTGGATCAAGGCCATCTCTAATAATCATAATTGCAATACCTGTTTCGGTGTTTGTTGGAATAGGATTAATTGATATTTCAGGTTATGGCTTACAACAAATGACAATTGGCGGATTAATTATTGCTTTAGGAATGTTGGTTGATTCCAGCATTGCTGTTGTCGAGAATATTTATCGATATATAAATAAAGGGTTAAAGCCTATTGATGCTGCTATTAAAGGAGCTTCTGAAATTGGTATGGCGTTGGTAAGTTCTACTATAACTACAATTCTTGCATTTGCTCCAATGTTAATGATGAGTAATGATGTTGGTGATTTTATCCGAAGTATGATATTAATTGTAATTTATACATTAACTGTTGCCCTGGCTGTTGCTCTTGGTTTAACACCTTTTATTGGTAGTAGAGTTTTAAAGAAGAGAAAAGAAAGAAATAAAAATCCTTTGATTGAAAGATTTGTAAATAATTATTATACAAAATGGTTAAAATCAGCTTTAAATAAACCGAAATTGATTTTAGTAATTGGCTTATTAATATTTCTCGGATCAGTATCACTTTTACCATTTATAGGAGTAAGCTTTTTTCCAAAAGCTGAAAAAACACAATTAATGATTACCGTAAAAGGTTTAGAAGGGTCAAATTTAAATTATACCGAAAAAGCTATTAAATATGTTGAGTCTGTCGTTAATACTTATCCTAAGGTACAGAAAGTTGCTTCAACAATTGGCGAAGGAAATCCACAAGTATATTACAACATGCTTGTACCAAACCCTGCATCTAATGTAGGTCAGGTTTTTGTTGTTCTTGAGTCTTCAGTATTAAAAAATATGGATAGTATAATTGCTGATTTAAGATCAGAGTTTGATAATTATCCCGGTGCTAAAATTGAAGTAAAAGAGTTTGTTCAGGGGCCTCCTGTTGATGCTCCCGTTCAAATTAGATTATTTTCCGATAATTTAGACGATTTAAAATCTGTATCATCTGATGTAGAAGAAATGTTTATGGAAGTTCCGGGTATTATTAATATCAATAATCCTTACTCTGTAGATAAAACCGATTTAAAAATAAATATAAATCGTGAAAAAGCCGGGAAATTGGGTGTGAGCATTGCCGATATAGATGTAGCTGTTCGTACTGTTGTTAATGGATTAGATGTTGGAAACTTCCAGGATAAATTTGGTGAAAAATATGATATTGTTGTTAAGGCACCGGAGCAAGATATAAAAGATTTAAATTGGATTTATAAAACTTATGTTTCAAATTTTGCAGGAGCTCAAATAAAACTTTCACAGGTTGTTGATATTGAATTTGATAAAAACATAAAGCGTATTGATCATTATGATTTAGAACGTTATGTTTCTATAATGGCCGATGTTGATGAAAACATACAATCTATTGATAAAGCAACAAAACAAGTTGTTGCGCAATTAGAACAGTACGATTTTCCAAAGGGAACAACATATATGATTGGTGGTGAGCAGGAAAGTAGAAGTGATAGTTTTGGTGGACTTGGACAATCATTATTAATTGCTTTATTAGGAATATTTGCTGTACTGGTTTTACAATTTAAATCTTTCAAGCAACCATTAATTATTTTTACGGCTATTCCTTTATCAATTACCGGTGCATTTTTAACTTTAATGATACTTGGATATTCATTCTCATTCATGGCATTTGTAGGTTTAACAAGTTTAATGGGAATTGTAATCAATAGTAGTATTATTCTGGTCGATTATGCTAATCAATTAAAACGCGAAGGTTTAAATACACTACAAGCAGTGATTGAAGCTTCAAGAACAAGATTTAATCCAATTATGTTAACTACAATAACAACTGTGGCCGGATTATTACCTTTAACAGTATTAGGTGGTAAAATGTGGGCTCCAATGGGTTGGGCTATTATTGGGGGATTAATATTTTCAACTTTATTAACCCTGATATTAGTTCCCGTTTTATATCTATTATTTTCAAACGGAGACAAGAAAGTTACTATTAGTTAATTGAAAGATTATAAAACAATTATTTTTTGTTAATTTGATAGAAATTAAGTTTAGTAGTTATGAAGCTAACATGGAAAACGTTTAAATGGTTGGCAATCGGTGGATCTTTACCTCCATTATATTTCCATCTCAGGGCATTTGTAAGTGAAAATTATGCATCAACAAGTACAATTAACGATTTCATTGTTTGGCTTTTAATTTCAGTTTCAGTAACAATTGTATTAGCAGTTATAGTATTTATAGAAATAGAATGGCTTCAAAAAGTTTTACCGTGGAAAAAAAATACGATCAGTAGATTATTAGCCGAATTGTTTTTAACATTATCTACGGTTTTATTGGGGATGTTTATTTTAAGTAAATTTACTTATGGAATGCATTGTAAAATGTTTCCCAATAATCTTACTTACGCATCACATTTATTTGAAGAATTATCAGTAGGTGCTGTAATGTGGGCAATATTAATAAGTGCTAAAGAAGGAGTTTACTTTTTTTATGAATGGAGAGATAGTTTAGTTTTATCGGAAAAGTTAAAAAAGGAGAAAGTAGAATCACAATTAGAAGCACTGCGTAATCAGGCTAATCCACATTTTTTATTCAATAGTTTAAATGTTTTATCATCTTTAGTACATACTGATCCCGATAAAGCCGAAGAGTTTATTAATAAGTTTGCATCTGTATACAGATATGTTCTTAATATCCAGGATAGAAATGTTGTAACCCTAAATGAAGAACTTGATTTTTTAAAATCATATATGTATTTACAGAAAATAAGGTTTAATGAAGGTCTAAATTTTGAAATAGATATTGACGAAAAACTAAAAGAATATTTCATTGTTCCATTTTCATTACAAATGTTAGTAGAAAATGCAATTAAGCATAATATTGTATCAAATGAAAATCCCTTAATTGTAAATGTTTATATCGATCAATTTAAAGTATTTGTAAAAAATAATATTCAGTTACGAGAAGATGATGTTAATTCAAACGGTGTTGGTTTATCAAATTTGCGGCAACGATACTTTCATTTAGCAGGTATAATGCCTGATGTTAATCAAGCTGATAATGAGTTTGTAGTAAGTGTTCCGTTACTGAAACCTGAGAAAAAAGAAGAAAACGAAAATATTGAAGAATATGAACGTTGTCATAATAGAAGACGAAAGTCACGCAGCAGAAAAGCTTGAAAGGCAACTTTTAGCTCTTGATTCAAACATTACTGTTGTTGCTAAAATTGAATCGGTTAAAAATGCTGTAAGTTGGTTAAAGGAAAATAAGCCTGATCTTATTTTTCTTGATATTCATTTATCTGATGGATTATGTTTTCGTATTTTCGATGAAGTAGAAATAAAAATTCCTATAATATTTACCACAGCATATGATCAATATGCTATTCAGGCATTTAAAGTAAACAGTATTGATTATCTTCTGAAACCAATTAATAAATTTGAATTAGCAGCAAGCTACGAAAAGTTTAGAGAATTACATCAAAAGGAAACTGCTGTCGATTACTCTGCTTTAAAGGAAATGATTGGCGATTTACAGGAAAAAAAATATCAAAAACGGTTTCTGGTTGTTGAGGGCGATACTATTAAAACAGTGTTGGTTGAAAACGTTGCATACTTTTTTGCTGAAGGGAAATATGCTTTCTTGGTTGAAAAAAAAGGCGAGAGATATTTAATAGATATAACACTTGAACACTTAACAACAGTTCTTAATCCTGATGAGTTTTTTAGAATAAACCGTCAGGTTATAGTTCATTTAGACAGTATTAAAAAAATGAATACCTGGTTTAGCCGCAGAATAAAACTTGAATTAATTCCCCCCTTCGAGAAAGAAACCATTGTAAGTACTGAACGCGTTAAAGATTTTAAAGTTTGGTTGAATCAGTGATTAGTAATTAGAAAGTAACTTTGCGATCTAATACTTGAAACTGAATTATTTTTTTCATAATTTGACTAACATTTACTTAAAATTAGACAATTATGAAAAAAACGAAACGCATTATTATAGCAACTTTAGCAGGTTTATTGTTCGGTTTTGTATGTTTAGCATTTGCTATAAGTAGTGGATCTGAAATACCTCCTCCAGTAAAACTACAAATAATTTTTAGTCGTGCATTAATTGGTTTTGCAATTGGAATAAGCAGTTTAAAATTTCATTGGACTTATCATGGCTTATTAATGGGATTAATATTTTCGCTACCATTAGCTTTTAGTGGATTTATGGCTCCTGAAGGAGATCCTTTATGGATGTTTATGGCAACAGTGATTATGGGAATGATTTATGGCTTATTAATTGAATTAATTACTTCTGTATTGTTTAAAAGCAAAAATTGGATAGTTTAAGTATAAAAAAAGCCGTCAAAGAAATAAATGACGGCTTTTTAATTTAATTGATATAATGATTATTAAGATTTGTTAAAAACGTAACAGTTCCTATTAATACCAGTTTTTTAATTAGCTATTTTGTTCATTATATTTTTAAATCGAGTATTGCTTATTGGATTTTCTGCGACAATTTTTCCATTATACAAAATACAAAAGGTTCCAAATGCACATGGGCTGTTTTGTGCATCCTTATAATTTTTCAGTTCGATAATATTTGGTTTGATTTTATATTCTTTTATTGCTGTTTCCGAAATCTCGTTAATTGCTTTTGTTGTATATGGGCATTGATCTGATGAGATAATTACTAATCCTTGATTGTATTCTGTATCGCTTGTTAGACTTGCACTAAATGATGGCTTTTTATCTGAATTTTTAAAAGACTTACAGAGCAATTGAAAATCAGATTTAGCAGAATCAATAATTTCAAAACCATTTTTCAAGAACAAAGTGTTACTTGCCATCCATGTTCCTTTTCGTGTTACAATAGCAACACCATTCATATTTTTTATTTTAGCATCTTCAATACACGAATCAAGAAGCATCTGACCAAATCCTTTTCCTTTAATATTTTTAGGAAGAATAAATAAGCAATGAATAAACATATAGTTCTTTGCATTCACAGGTCGCCATGCGTATTCTCCCGGAATATATTCGATTGCACCAACGGTGCCTTTTTCTTCTGAAACAAGGACTTTATATATCATTCCTTCTTTCATCCTTTTTATGGTCCATTTTATTTTGCGCTGGAAACCTTCAATTTTAGGGTTTTTATAACCGCACATTCCAAATTCATGAACGTTTTCCGGAGTTGCATCTATTATTTTAAAATTATGCATTTTAAATGATTGTTAATTTAAATATTTCATTATCAGGTTTTCAATACCATAAATTAGTATTAGAAACGAGCATAGCGAGTTCAACGACTGAAAGGAGTTAAACTTGAAACCTTTAACATGAAACTTGTAACTTTTATATTTTACCACAGCACTTTTTATACTTCTTACCACTACCACAAGGACAAGAATCGTTTCTGTTAATTTCAGATGATGAAGTCTTTTTTAGTTTTTTAGCCATTTTCTGGTCAAAGATTCTTTCTAATAGCATATAAAGCTCAGGATGTTTTTGCTTTAAAAGTTTAGGCCTTTCGAAAAAATATTCACTTATAACAGCAAAGAATTCTGTTTTATTGGTTGCACCGTAAGGATTAATATCTGATTCTCCTTCGTAAATTTTCTCAATTTTCTTTTGAATTAAATCAATCCAGGGAATAGTATATTGTTTTTCTAAAAGGAGCGAAGGTATTCCATCAATATTACCGTCTGCTTTATCAATTAAATGGACGAATTCGTGTATTGCTGTATTCTTTTTATCGGATTCGTTTCTGAAACCATGATGCAAGGCTTGTTTCGAAAGAATCATTTTGCCTTCCATGTATCCAGTACCAACCATTCCGGCAATAGAACGTTTTTCACCATCAGTACCAAATTGTTCATTAAATAAGCCAGGATACAATAGGACTTCCTTTAAATTAAAATATTGCCAATCAGGAAACGCGAAAATGGGAATAACTGCACTGGCAGCAACTAATACACGATCATATTCATTAACTTCAGTTTCTACTCCCGAAATATTAATATTGATTAAAAACTCCTGAACCTTATTTTCAAATCTCTTTTTTTCTTCAGCTTCAAGGTTAGTATAAAATATTACATTTTCGTAAAGTGTTTTTTTCCAACTTGCGGGAAATGGTTTTATAGGTTTTTTCCATTTATTCTTACTATTTATTCTTTTAAATAGATTTATGATTAATATCAAAAATCCGGCAAATAATAATAGTGCATATATTTTTTCCATATCTTTAATTATCAAATTCCATTAATTCAACAGGAACTCCGTTATGCTTAATCATCGCAACTTTAACGCCATCCATAGGGTAATTGGGTTCTCCAATTAATTCAAATCCTTTAATTGCTTCCATTAAATCGGGAACCACAAAAGCAATATGAGGCTTTGTTTTAATTAATTCATCTAATGTACAATCGTCTTCAAAACGCATTAATTCTATCCCAAATGGGCTTGTATCAAATCCTTTAACATAGAATTTTAAGTGTGGAATATATCGTTCTCCTGAAATGGGATATTTTACTGGGATTCCCATATGATGATATTGCCATCCCCATTCTTCTGTGGCAAGTGGTAATTCGTGTTCTTTTCTTTTATAGTCCATCTTAGTTTGTAATTTTTGCAAATATAAAAATAGCAAATAATTCTGCTTATTAAATGAAATACTTTAACAATTGACATTAGTATCTTAATGTTATAACTTTATATATTCCATATTAATTTTCATAGTTAAATTTAAAAATAGGAGGAAATTATGTCTGACACTGTTTACAAAATTATTGAACTGGTAGGAACCAGTACCGAATCATGGGAAAAAGCTGCTGTAAATGCTGTAGCAAAAGCTGCAGAAACTCTAAGAGACCTCCGGATTGCCGAAGTTTCTCTACTTGATATGCACATCAAAGATGGCAAGGTTGAAGCTTATAGGGCAAAAGTTAAAGTCTCTTTCAAATTCGAATGACAATACCTAAGGAGTTTTATTACTTAAAAAATGAATCAGGCCATAATGCCTGATTTTTTTATTTGGTTGATAATTTGTTGTCAACTAATCTTTCCTGATATGATTGTAGTATGGCTTTTAAAAATAACTCTGAATTCTGATATTCAGAGTTTTGATCAATTATATTGTTTTGAAGCAAACTGTCTGATCTGAAATTATAAATTGCGATTGTTTTTGAACCATCAAAATGTATTACATAATCATCTTTTATAAGTTGATAAATTCCATTGATATAATTAACCGCAAAATGATCAGTTGAGTCGTTTAACAAACTATTTCCAAATGAAATAAAAGGTTCATCATAACCTAAATAATCTAATATTGTTGGGAGAATATCTGTTTGTTGGGCAACTGTATTTGATTTTCCAATAATAATAGTATCCAATGGATTATAGAAGAGAATAGGGACTGCATAATTCCCAACTTTGTTTTTATAATAACTGTTTTCTGCTTGAGCAGTATGATCAGCTGTGATAATGAAAAGTGTATTATTATACCAATCGGTCTTCTTTGCTGATTCGAAGAACTTCCTCACAGAATAATCTGTGTAACCAATACTTTCATGAATATTTAATGTTCCTTCAGGAAATTTCCCATTATATTTTTCAGGTATTTCGTAAGGATGATGCGAAGTCAGCGTAAATACAGATGTGAAAAATGGTTCAGTAATTTCTGACATTTTACGGCTGAAATATTGTAAGTATTCTTCATCAAAAATTCCCCAATTACCATCCTTATCCGATTCGTTCGGATATTCATTCATTCCATAATAATGTTTAATTCCTGCTACATTTGCGAACTGATCAAAGCCCATGGTTCCGTTTTTACCACCATGAAAAAACGCCGTATAATATCCCTTTTCTGAAAGTATACTGGCTATTGAATTAATATTGTTTGAAGAATATTGTGACGTAATATAAGTTTCATCGGTAAGAGCAGGTAAACCAGCAATAATGGATGGCATTGCTTCAATTGAACGTTTTCCGTTGGCAAAAGCTTTAGTATAAACTAAACTGTGTTCCGATAAAGAATCCAAAAATGGAGTATATCCTGAACCATTATTTAAAAATCCTGTATATTCTGCCGAGAAACTCTCTAAAATAAGGATAACAATATTTGTTTTGTTTTGCGATGTTGGCTCGTATTCTTTAACTGGGGAATACAATGAGTCAAGTTTTTCTTCATTGAAATATCTGACTGGAGTAACCGATTTACGACCAAAGGTTTTCATGATTGTAAACGGTGTGTTTAAAATCAAAGGAATATTTTTAGCTGAAGTATATTCAGATGCATGAATAACTCTAAGTGGTTTTAACTGAAATCCACCACGTCCGAATATTAATCCAACACCCATTAACAGAATAAAAACTACTGATTGAGATATAAAGTTCTTAAAACTCAGAAAATCTTTTTTAATATGCGTTAAATTTTTTTTGGAATAAAGTTTATACATCCCAAAACACATTACTGACCAAATCAAAATTAGATACCAGAAATCTCTTATAAAATCAGGTAATAATGTGCGAAAATCTTCACCTAACCACACAGATGAAAAAATATCAGCAGTAAGTCTTTTATGTTCAAAATCAAAAAACTTCGAATCAATAATGTTTGTAGCCAGTAATATTGAGTTGATCACTATGAAAATAAAAAATAAGAAACTCTGATAGCTTATATTATTCTTAAGATTCCCAGGAATTAAACTAAATAAAATAAAGAGCAGATTAAAATAATATAATGCAGATAAATCGAACCGAATTCCAAAAAATAAAATCTTAATAAACTCACCAAAACCAACTGAATCAAAATAATTCATATTAAATAGAAAGAAAAGGATTCGTGAAATACTAAAAAATAGAAGAAGGAGAAGAAATCGGTATGTAAATAGTTTAATGTGGAAGAAGTAATTTTTCATTGAATAAATCAGTCTTTTAAGGTCGCTATTTTTCCAATTTTACAAAAATAGACACAAGTTTTTTAATAGCCAAATGTATGACAATTGTCATACATTTGTAATTCGAATAAATAATGCATGTAAAAACTTGAATAGCAGTACTATGTTTTTTAACTTGCTATCTTGTTCGAAAAAAGCTGAGGAATTTATTTTTATGTTAAAAAACAATACTTTATAGCATATATTTTGGTTTGAAAATATTAGTCTGGTATTAGGATTATAGATACTTTTGCAAAAAATATTTAACAAGCTGATATAATTAATACTTAATCAAAAACAATAAATAAATTAAAATATGAAACCTTCACATATTGAGCACATTGGTATTGCTGTTAAAAATCTTGAAGAATCAATTAAATACTACCAGGATGTTTTAGGTCTGGAATGTTATAATATTGAGGAAGTTAAGGATCAAAAAGTAAGAACAGCGTTTTTTAAAATTGGTGATGCAAAAATTGAGCTTTTAGAATCAACTGATCCTGAAGGACCAATTGGAAAGTATATTGAAAAAAAGGGAGAAGGAATACACCATATTGCTTTTGCTGTTAATGGTATTGAAAAAACCTTAAAGCATGTAGAAGACAATGGAGTAAGATTAATTGACTCAACACCGAGAAAAGGTGCTGAAGGATTAGAAATTGCTTTCTTACATCCAAAATCTACATTTGGAGTACTTACCGAGTTGTGTGAAGACAAAAACAAATAGTTATAACTGCTAATATAATTTCAAAATAACGAAATGAGCAAACAAGATAAGATTAAGCAATTAATTGATTTAAGAGCTGAAGCCAAATTGGGTGGTGGTGAAAAGAAAATTGAAACACAACACCGAAAAGGCAAAATGACAGCTCGTGAAAGAATTGAGATTCTTCTTGATGAGGGTAGTTTTGAAGAATATGATATGTTTGTTACACACAGGTGTACAAATTTTGGGATGGAGAAAAAGAAGGTCTTGGGTGATGGAGTTGTTACAGGAGCAGGAACTATTGACGGACGTGTGGTGTATGTTTACGCACAGGATTTTACTGTTTTTGGAGGTTCATTATCTGAGCCATTTGCAAAGAAAATTTGCAAGGTTATGGATATGGCTATGAAAGTAGGTGCGCCAGTTATCGGGATTAATGATAGTGGTGGAGCACGTATTCAAGAAGGTGTTACTAGTTTAGCCGGATATGCAGATATCTTCCAAAGAAATATTATGGCTTCAGGTGTAATACCACAAATCTCTGCGATTTTTGGACCTTGTGCTGGTGGTGCAGTTTATTCTCCTGCATTAACAGATTTTATTATGATGACTGAAAATACCAGTTATATGTTTGTTACAGGTCCTAAAGTTGTAAAAACAGTAACTGGTGAAGATATAACAACTGAAGATTTAGGTGGTGCAAATGTACATGCATCTAAATCTGGTGTTTCTCATTTTCTACTGGAAGATGAAGAAGAAGGATTGCTATTAATTAGAAAGCTTGTAAGTTACTTACCTCAAAATAACTTAGAAGAACCACCGGTATTGGAGTGTAATGATCCTATTGATCGTCTGGATGATGCATTGAACGAGATAATTCCTGAAAGTGCAAATCAACCATATGATATTAAAGATATAATTCACTCAATGGTTGATAATGATGAGTTTTTGGAGGTTCATAGAAACTATGCAAAGAATATTGTTGTTGGTTTTGCACGATTTGACGGAATGTCAGTAGGTATTGTAGCAAATCAACCAAATTTCTTAGCTGGCGTTCTTGATATTGATGCATCAAGAAAAGCTGCAAGATTTGTACGCTTTTGTGATGCTTTTAATGTACCTATTCTAACATTAGTAGATGTTCCTGGATTCTTGCCGGGAAGTAGTCAGGAATATGGTGGTATTATAACACATGGTGCAAAATTAATGTTTGCTTATGGTGAAGCCACAGTTCCTAAGGTTACTATTACTCTTCGTAAATCATATGGTGGAGCACATGATGTAATGAGCTCTAAACAATTACGTGGTGATATTAACTATGCATGGCCATCAGCTGAAATCGCTGTTATGGGATCTGCCGGTGCAGTTGAAGTTCTTTACGGTAGAGAATTAAAGGAAATTGAAGATCCAGAACAAAAAGCAAAATTTGCTGCTGAAAAAGAAGCAGAATATAAGGAGAAGTTCGCAAATCCTTATCAAGCAGCAAGTCTGGGTTATATCGATGATATTATTGAGCCTCGTAATTCAAGATTTAGAATTATCAGAGCGTTTGAGATGCTTCAGACAAAAAAGGATTCAAATCCACCGAAAAAACACTCAAATATTCCATTGTAAAAAAGAGATATTATGAAACTAATATTAGGTGAAATAGGATTGGATTTTTCTGCAGCTGCAGGATCAGGTGTTACAGTGGCAATTGTAGGCTGGTTAATTGTTTTTGCAGCTTTAGTATTATTAGTAATTGTATTTACTCAAATACCAAAGCTGATATATTATAATTCTCGCAAAAAGCTTAAACAAAAAACAAAGCAAGCAACTGTTAGTAATGATGATCTCAATATAGTTGGAGATGTAAGTGCTGCTATTTCAACTGCATTATATCTATTTTTTGATGAAATGCATGATGAAGAAAGTAATGTAATTACAATAAAACGTGTGAGGAAAATATATTCTCCATGGAGTTCGAAAATATATGGATTAAGAGTTTGGCCAGGCAAATAACTATAAGAAAATGAAAAAATTCAAATTTACAATACGTGGTAACGAATACGAAGTTGAAATTAAGGATATTGAAGGTGATATTGCTAAAGTAGAGGTTAATGGCTCATGCTATGAAGTAGAAATTCATCAGGAAAAAGCAAAATCAACAAAAACTCCTACTTTGGTTCGTCCAAGAGTAACAGTAGACAGAAAAGACAGTAAAATTAAAAAAACTGTTAGTAGCCGTGCTTATTCATTAACAGCTCCTCTTCCAGGAAGTATCTTTAAGATTCTTAAGCATGAAGGAGACGAAGTTAAAAAAGGCGACATAATTATGGTTATGGAAGCCATGAAAATGGAAAACAATATTCAATCAGAGAAGGAAGGTGTTATTGTTAACATGAAAGTTAAAGAAGGTGATGCAGTGCTTCAGAATGATGTTTTAGCAGAAATTGAATAAGTTTTTATGAAGAAAATAAATATTATGAAAAAACTTAGCCTGATTGTTATCGCTCTTGTGATATTTCTTGGAAATACTGCTTTTGCAGGTACAGATGATATTGCCTCTGTTTTAACAAAAGGTAAATGGGTTAATAAATCTGATGGTTATAAAGTTAGTAATGAATCAGATAGAACTGTAGAGAGATATAAATCAATACAGTTCTCAAAAGCACAAACATTTGTTTTAGACTCTGTTAAAAGTAAATATTCAGGAGAATGGAGAGTAATTGGTAATACAATATATCTTGAGTTTAATGATTCTGATCTAGATACTAAAATAGCTAAAATAGAGAATGATAAAATTGTTATTGGCATTGATACGTATAAATCTATTTCGGGAGCATTTGCCGGATTAATTAATTTTTATGAGTTTACCGGTGTTCCTAATGCAACTCTAGGACATTTAATAATGGTTCTTGTTGGTATATTTTTTATATTTCTTGCAATCAGGTATAATTATGAGCCTTTATTATTAATTCCTATTGGTTTTGGAATAATAATAGGTAATATACCGTTTTTCCAAGCTGCCGGATTTAATTTAAAATTAGGTATATACGAAGAAGGTAGTGTGATGAGCTATTTGTATTTTGGTGTACGTCAGGGTATTTATCCTCCACTAATTTTTCTTGGTATTGGAGCAATGACAGATTTTTCATCCTTGATTTCAAATCCAAAATTAATGATTTTAGGTGCGGCAGCTCAAATCGGAATTTTCTTAACATTTTTAGGTGCTTTGATATTAGGTTTTGGTCCTGCTGAAGCTGGAGCAATTGGAATTATTGGTGGTGCAGATGGTCCTACAGCGATATTCTTATCTTCAAAATTGGCTCCTCATTTAATTGGACCGATTGCAATAGCAGCGTATTCATATATGGCTTTGGTACCTATTATTCAACCTCCTTTTATGAGATTGCTTACAACAAAAAAGGAGCGTTTAATCAGGATGAAACCACCACGCTCTGTTTCTAAACTGGAAAAAATAATGTTCCCGATTGTAGGATTATTATTAACAGCTTATATATCACCAAGTGCATTGCCATTATTAGGAATGTTGTTTTTTGGAAACTTGTTAAAAGAATCTACAGTAACAAAACGATTGGCAGATACTGCAAGAAATTCATTAATTGATATTGTAACTATTCTACTTGGAATTACAGTTGGAGCATCAACACAAGCTGATGTATTTTTAACATCACAGTCAATGTGGATCTTCGGATTAGGTGCTTTATCATTTGTTGTTGCAACATGTGGTGGATTATTATTTGCAAAACTTATGAATGTTTTTCTGAAGGGTGATAATAAGATTAATCCATTAATTGGTGCTGCTGGTGTTTCAGCTGTGCCTGATAGTGCTCGTGTAGTTCAGCACGAGGGATTGAAAGCAGATCCTACTAACCATTTGTTAATGCATGCAATGGCACCGAACGTTTCTGGTGTTATTGGTTCAGCAGTTGCTGCAGGTATCTTATTAAGTTTTTTAATGTAATTTATTAATTAAAGATATTTTTTAAAGGGTCAGTTAAAACTGACCCTTTTTTATTTGTAAAAGTTGTTGGGTAATTAAATATATTATTTACATTTTTTATAATTATTTAATTTCAGCTTTACTTTTTTTGATTCCGAAATATATAGCAACACCACCTGTAAAGAACATTAATAAACTATATATTGCAGGTGTAATAGCATATTCACTATTTCCAAGCAATACAACAGCAATCATAATAGCTAAAGTTCCATTTTGAATTCCTGACTCAATTGAAATTGAAATAGCTCTTTTATCCATAATTTTAAATAATCTGGCAGAATAATAACCAATCAACATAGTTGCAGCATTTAATATAAGTGCTACAAGACCTGCTTGCTTTAAATATGGAATAAGGTTTTCTTTTTCTTTAATAACAATGCCTATTATTACTAATGCAATAACAATACCAGATGCTTTTCGAACTGGCTTCTCCATCTTTAAAGCAAAGCTTTCTTTGTATCTTCTAATAAGCATTCCAATACTAACCGGAACAACTATAATTGCACAAATTTGGATTATGGTTTTTAAAACATTCAACTTAATTACTTGACCTTCATTCAAAAAATGAATTAGTGCAAAATTTACAATAAATGGGATTGTAATTATTGTAATGAGGCTGCTAATTGCTGTAAGAGAGACTGATAAAGCCAAATCTCCTTTTGCCAGATGAGCTATTAAATTTGATGTTGGTCCTCCAGGACAAGCAGCTAAAATCATTATCCCAATTGCAATTTCAGGTTTTAATGGAAATGCAATAGCTATTGCAAAACCTATTAATGGTAGAATTATTATTTGATTTGCTAATCCAATAAAAATGGCTTTGGGGTAAATTAAAATCCGTTTGAAATCGTTAGTTACTAATGATAATCCCATACCAAGCATGATGATAATAAGAGATAATGCCAGGATAATTGTTGAAGCTTTGTCCATGATTTTTGTTTTTGTTTAAACTACCAAAATACACTTTTTAAAATAATAAAAGATGTCATCGTCTTAAATGGTTGATAATTAAGTAATAAGTAGCTGTATTATAATTTACAAAAATATTAGAAATAGAATTAAAGGTCAGTTTTTATTGACTTTTTTTTATACATGAAAATAATTGTTATCTAAATGTTAAATGAAGCTTTAAAAACTAATTACGATTATTATATTTGTACTTTAAAGATTTAAAAACGATAAAAATTAAATAGGAATGAGTAATAAAATTGCTACAGCCGGAAATACCGGTAAAAAAGTCCGATCTGATTGTTTTGTTACACTCGAATTAAAAGATTCTGGTGGAATTCAAATAGAACAAAAAAGTAAAGTTGAAGTTCTTTATGGCAAAACAAATATAGAATTGTGTAAAGACATTCTTAAGTTCTATAAAATAGAAAATGCTATTCTTACTTTGGAAGATAAAGGAGCAGTTGCTCTTATAATTGCGGCACGAGTTGAAGCTGTTGTTAAGCAATTAATCGATACAGAAAAGGAATATCTTTTAGATTTTATTGAAGAAAATAAATATTTTTCTGAGAAAGATCAATTACGTTTTTCAAGATTATATCTACCTGGAAACTCTCCAAGTATGATGTTAAATGCAGGAATTCATGATCCTAATGGAATAATTCTTGATCTTGAAGATTCAGTTGCTTTTGATAGAAAAAAAGAAGCTCAATTAGTTGTTCGTAATGCATTACGTGGGATTAATTTTTATGGTGCTGAACGTATGGTTCGTATTAATCAGTTTCCAAAAGGTTTAGAGGATATTAAATTTCTTGTTCCGCATAATGTGCACATGTTATTAGTTCCAAAGTGCGAAGGTGCTGAGCAAATTAAGGAACTTGAAGAGAAGATTAAAGAAATACAGAAAGAGAATAAAATTGAACGTCCTGTATTATTAATGCCTATTATTGAAAGTGCATTAGGTGTTGAAAAATCATTTGAAATTGCTACGGCATCGGAAAATGTTGTTGCTTTAGCTATTGGTTTAGAAGATTATACTGCCGATTTAGGAACTCGAAGAACCAACGAAGCCGTTGAATCATTTTATGCAAGAACAAGAATAGTTAATGCTTGTAAAGCTGCAGGTATTCAGGCAATTGATTCTGTCTTTTCTGATGTTGGCGATATGGAAGCGCTTCGTGAAAATGTGAAAATTTCTAAAGGATTAGGATTTGAAGGAATGGGTTGTATTCATCCTCGGCAAATAAAAGTAATTCATGAGAGTTTTGCTCCAGAACCAGCAGAAATAGAAAAAGCTAAGAAAGTTGTGAATGCATTTATCGATGCTACAGAAAGAGGTTTGGGCGTTGTTTCTTTAGGAACAAAAATGATTGATCCTCCAGTTGTAAAAAGAGCAGAAACAACAATTAATCTTGCAATAAGCTTAGGTCTTATTTCAGAAAACTGGAGAGAAGAGTTTTTAAATAAAGAATTATAATTAAAGATAAATAACCCCAATAAATAAATATTATGGGACAAAAATATTCAAATCTTGTAAAAAATGCTGTAGGAAGAATGGTCCCTACAGAAGTAAACGGGCAAAAACAAATTGCTTATCAGGGAGTAGGGAAATATAAACCTGATGCACGAAAGTTTGGACCTAAAATTTCATCTTGTGCCGATTTTCCTGAGGATGGAAATAAAGAAGTAGCATCTTTAAAAGAAGCTTTAGTAAAAGCAGGTTTAAAGGATGGAATGACAATAACCACTCATCATCATTTTCGTAATGGTGATTTGCTTGCCAACCAAATATTTGACATAGCAAAAGAGTTAGGCGTAAAAGACCTGCGATGGGTTCCGTCAGCATCATTTCCTTGTCATGAACATTTAATTCAGTATCTGGAAGACGGAACAATACATCATATCGAAGGAAGCATGAACGGGCCATTAGGTCGGTTTGCTTCTCATGGAAAAATGAAAGGTCTTGGAGTTTTACGTTCACATGGTGGACGATATCAGGCTATTCAGGATGGTGATGTCAAGGTTGATATTACAATAATAGGTGCGGCTTGTGCCGATTCATTTGGTAATGCAAATGGTTTGTTCGGACCATCAGCAAGTGGTTTATTAGGATTTGCGTTAGCTGATTCTCAATATGCTGATAAAGTAATTGTTGTTACTGATAATATGGTTCCGTTCCCTTGTAGTCCTTGGCAAATTCAAGGAAATTATGTGGATTATACTGTTCAAATTGAGCAGGTTGGAATCCCTGAGAAAATTATTTCAGGAACAACTCAAATTACTAAAAGTCCTGATCGTTTATTATTAGCAGAAATGACAGCTCAGTTTTGTTTAGAAGCTGGAATTATAAAAGATGGATTTTCATTTCAATCAGGTGCTGGAGGTACTTCATTAGCTGTTGGTGATTATTTTGCTAAAATCATGCGCGAGAAAAACATTAAAGCTCGTTTTGCAAGAGGTGGAAGTAATAAGTATTTAGTTGATATGCTAAACGAAGGCTTAATAGAATATATTCTTGACGGTCAAACTTTTGATTTAGATGGAGTAAAATCAATGGGTGAGAACCCAAATCATGTTTGGACAAGTCCATTTACAAGTTATAACTATCATGGTAAAGGTAATTTTGCCGGTTTAGTTGATGTGGTTATTCTTGGTGCAACTGAAGTTGATGTTAACTTCAATGCTAATGTTGTTACTCATTCCGATGGACTTTTACTTCACGGAATAGGAGGATGGCAAAACTGTTTATTCTCAAAAACAGTTATTTTACCAATTCCATTATTTAGAGATCGTATTCCAGTTGTTATGGACGAAGTAACAACTTTATGTGGACCAGGAGAATTAATTGATGTGATTGTTACAGAACGTGGAATTGCCATAAATCCTAAAAGAAAGGATTTAATGGAAGCATTAAAAGGTTCTAATTTACCAATTAAAACAATTCAAGAGCTGAAAGAGGAAGCAGAAAAGATTTGTGGTAAACCTGCAAAGCCTGAATTCGAAGATGAATTGATTGCTGTTATTAAATGGGTTGATGGAACAATTATTGATTCTGTAAAGAAAGTTAAATCTTAATTAAACAGAATTCTATAAATTTAAATACAAAGGTGATAAGTTTTTCATCTTTGTATTTTTTTTGTTTAAATGTTAAAATATGTGAAAACCTTTGTTATTCTATATTGATTTAAAGAGATATTACGTTTTTATGTTTAAATTACCTAAACTATTAACCTGAAATTTCCGAGAATGTATAAGCTGAAAGTATCATTTGTATTTTTTATTTTATTAGGATTTAATTGTGGAGTAATGTCTCAGACAAGTATGAACCCAAGAGAGGTTAAACAAATTATGCAACTGATTCCTGATTCATCAACATTCTCAACATTTAGTATTACAAATTATATAGATTCGAATTTTAGGAATCAGGGTGATAAAGCTTGTGCTACTTACTACTGGATAACAGAGAATATTTTATATGATATTGAAAATAAGTATGAATTTAGCGATATTCAATATTCTCAAATAGAAATTGATAATATATTAAAATCAAGAAATGCTATATGTCAGGAATATTCAGTACTATTTTCAGATTTAGCAAATAAACTTGGTATAAAAACATATGTAATTAAAGGTTATACTAAAAGGAAGGAAAATGTTATTCAAAATCCCCACTCATGGAATGCTTCTTTAATTGATTCTGTTTGGTACTTATTTGATCTAACTTGGGGTGCAGGTTATTTAGAAGATGAAATGTTTATTAAAAAAATAGATTATAAATATTTTAAAGTTAAACCTTCGCAATTTATAAAAACTCATATTCCATTTGACCCGCTGTGGCAGTTTCTGGAATATCCATATACAAAAAAAGAGTTTAGCAAAAAGATCATTAATGTCGAACGGGAAACTCCTTATTTTAATTATATTGATTCATTAAAACGATATGAAAATCAGTCAAAAATTGAAAGAATCTTATCTGCCAGAACAAGAATTGAGTTGAATGGAATTAATAATTATCTTGATTATGACAATCTGTATCATTTAAAATTTAACATTTCCTATGAATACAAAATAGTAGTTGAAGAAAAATATAATATTGCTATTAGTTATTTTAATGAGGGTATATATAAGTTTAATGAATATATTACTTATAGAAACAATCAATATTTACCATATAGAGGCGATATAGAAATTTATAGAATGATTGAAGATATTGAAAGATTATTATATTTATCCATTGAGGAACTAAATAAAATTGAGAAACCAATAGAAGTCATGGGGAATAGTATAATTCAATTGAGAAAAAATATTAATAAGACTAATACTGATATCCTTTTTGAGAAAGAAAAACTAAATTCATATTTTGAAACTTTTAAAATATATAGAGAAAAATTATCTCAAGATAGTTTAAGTGAATAATCAAGTATTTTTTTGATTGATCATGTATGATTTGTATATTGCTATATATATAAACGTACATAAAACCAGACAGTGTGAAATATAAATGTAAAATATGTGGTCATATTTACGATCCTGAGATTGGAGATCCTGATGGAGGAATAGCACCAGGAACTTCTTTTGAAGACATTCCTGATGATTGGAAATGTCCAATTTGTTTTGTGACTAAAAAGGATTACGAACCTATTTAAGCCTCTAAGCACATTTTAGAATAAATTATAAACCCTATCTTTACTATAAAGATGGGGTTTTTTAATAAATTCATGAACAAAAGAATGGATTTAATTTGACCATTTAAGCATTTTGTCGTTACAGTATTAAACATCAAAACATTCTTATGAACAAGGAAGAATTGTTAAGAATAATTGAACTTTCAAAAAACAAAGATCATAAGGCTTTTAAAAAGCTTGTTGAACATTATCAGTCATATGCATTTTCATTGTCTTTTAAACTCGTTTGCAATGAGGAAGATGCTAAAGATATTGTTCAGGAAAGTTTTATTCGCGTATGGCAGCACATTAGTAAATTCGATATAAAGACCAAATTTACTACGTGGCTATATAAAATTGTTTTTAATCTGTCTTTAGACAAATTAAAAGCTAATAAACGAAGAGGGTGTATGTCGACTGATACAGAGTTTGTTAAGGTGTTATATGATAAATTATTAGGAGCAAACCCTGAAACAGATTTTGTAAATAAAGATCTTGCTTCAATTATTGCATCTTTAGCAGATGATTTAACTCCCAAACAAAGAGCTGTATTTGTTCTAAGGGATTTGCAAGGTGCAGAAATGGATGAAATATCAGATATAACATCAATGTCAAAAGGAACAGTAAAAAGTAATCTCTATTATGCACGATTGAGTATTCGTGAGAAACTTAAAAAAATTGACAATATTAAAATTTTACAACATGAAGTGCGATAATATTAAAAAGCTAATTCATCTTAATGATGAGTTAAGTGAAACTGAGAAGAAAGTATTAAAAGAGCATTTAAATACTTGTGATTCTTGTAAAGAATTAATGGCGAGTTTTGAAAGTGCAGATACTTTAATTCAAAAGATTAAGATGGTTGAACCGGAATTAACATATCCTCAGGTTCTGACATCTAATATTATACAATCAATTAAAGAACAAGAACAATCAAGTAGATACACTTTTTCATTGAAGGTAATGTTTGAAATGCTGTTCTTAAATAAATTAAAGCTTATAGCCTATAGTATTGTAATTGGCTTAATTGGTCTATTCTCATACCAGCAACTTTCTATCATGAATAAATTAAATCAGATGGAGAAGAAGATTGCTCTTAAGTCTGATGAATCAGTTGAACTTAAAACAACGCCTTTAATAATGAATAATAAGGTGTTAAAGGAATTTGTATCAGGAATTGAGGAAGAGCAAATTGTATTAGATAAAAGATCGCTTGATCGCTTTTTAGAGTCATATAAAGATCTAAAGACAGATCATGAAGAATTGTTGGAATTATTAAACGATAATATTGACAATCTTGAAAAGAAGTTGTCAAAAAAGGATATCCAAAAACTAAAACTCTTATTAAAAGAAGACGACTTAGAAAGAAATTCTTCTACTAATCTTTAAAACTAACAACATGAAAACACATAGATTTATAAAAGCATTTATCATATCAGTTGTTTTATTTTTAGCTGGTTGCGGACAGAATTATAGAATAGATACTATTATCTACGCTGATGGTTCTTGTCTAAGAACACTTACTGTCTCTTTTGAAGATTCCGTTGATATTGACTTTTTTGACCGTGATCATCCAATTCCAATAGATTCAAGCTGGAACTTGCATATTCAATCAGATACAACCGAAAATGGAGATACTATTTTTATAAATAAAGCATCAAGATTATTTGAAAGTGTTGATAAAATGAACTTATTGTACGCTAATGATACTGGCAAGTATAGAAGTGTTGATAGAACAGTTTCTTTGCAAAAACGATTCAGATGGTTTTATACATTTCTTGATTATAAGGAAACGTATAACAAGCTTTTTAATCAACCATCTTTAACAACTTATTTGGATTCTACTCAATATAGCTATGCTATGCTTTCTGAAGCTGAACAAGAAAAGTACTTAAAAGAAAATTTTGATACTATAGCTGCTAAACAGTTTGATAAAGAAGCTGAAGATGGTTTTTACAAGTGGATTGAATTTACAATAATGTATTCTTGTTTTGATGCAATTGAGGAGTCAATAAAAAATATTGAAGATTTCACGCTAACTAAATCAAATTTTTCTAATAAAAGAGATAGTATTATTAATTTAATGGACACACAGTTTAATTTATTTGAAAACGATGATGATGTATTTGTAGCTGTAAAAAGAGTATTTAATATTGATAGTATATCTTACCTGAAATTAGAAAAGCAAGATGCTTTTATCGAATTTAATGAGAAGTATAGTTTATGGGAAGATATTTTTATAAATGAAGATTATATTAATTCTGTACAAATGCCTGGACTAATTATAGAAACTAATAGTGCGAAAATCTCTGAAAACAATGAAGTAGAGTGGAAGGTTGGTTGGATTAAATATTTTACAGATGATTATGAAATGATTGTACAATCACGTATTGTTAATATATGGGCATTCTGGATATCAGGAGGATTGATTTTACTTGTTCTTATTATTTTAATATTTAGACGGAAGAATAAAATATAATTATTGTGTTATTCTACAATTCACAAATGAGACTGTCCAAAAAGTAACTTTTAATATATTAATGTCATATTGAGCTTGTCGAAATATCTCATTTCTAAAAGAATAGATTCTTCGACTTTGCTCAGAATGACGACTCTTGGGTCTTTTTGGACAGCCTCATTTTATTTTAATTAATTTTTACACTATCCCAACTTGATTGAATTGTATTTTCAAACAGCTCATTCGTGAGCTCAATTTCTCCTAATGAAATCATTCTAAAAAGAGTTGCAACATTCCCAAAAAATAAATTCATAATTAAATGAACAGGCAAATCTCGTAAAATACCTAACTTGATACCTGATTCAATAAAATTCTTAGCAGGCTCATAATGTCTTTGGTTAATTTCTTTAATTTCTTTTCTTATTAGAGGCGAATTTGCATAATCTTCTAAAAACTCAAACTTTTTTGGATTATCGGTGAAAAACGAAAATAGGTTCTTCCATATCAAAAAGAACTTTTCTTTATAATTAATGTCTTGATCAATATTATTAATAATCGCTTTGCCCATTTCCTCTTTTAATTCAGAATATAAAGTATCAATGAGTTCTTCTTTACTTTTAAAATAGTGATAAATTGTTCCAGATGCTACATCTGACTTTTTAATTATAAGAGACATTGGTGTAGCGTGAAACCCTAATTCTGTTATTAATTCAAGAGTTGTTTGTAATATTAAATCTCTTTTGCTCATCATTTTAAATTTTATAGAAATATAAAATTATTTACTCATTTGGTCTGCCATCTTTAAAGCATTGTATGCATTAACAAGCCCTGATGTAACAGATAATTTTTCAAACTTGGTTTTTTTCCTTTTTTTGGAATAATCGCCAGGCTTATAAACTTTTGTTTTAGGATATTTAGCTGCTGAATTAAGAATTATATTTTTAAGTTCTAAATATGTTAGTTCAGGATAATAAGATAAAACTAAAGCTGCCACACCAGAAACTACAGGTGCTGAAAAACTGGTTCCATCTTCAGAATTGTAAGTGTTTTCAGGAGCTAATGACTTTATATTAACTCCGGGAGCAAAAATATCAACCATATCTTTTCCATAGTTGGAAAAATCTGCAGCAAAATCAAGATCTTTATACATTGAAGATGCGCCAACAGTTATCCAATTCGATGCTTGATAATCTTCTCTAATATTTTTAGTTGGATACTGTTTTATTTTATCAATATTGTTTCCTTCATTTCCTGCTGCATGAATAATTAAAATACCTTTTTTTTCAGCATAAAGAACGGCTTCGTCAACAAGATGCTTTTGTGGCGATAACTCTTTTCCAAAACTCATATTAATTATACGTGCTCCATTATCAGCAGCATAACGAATTGCTTTAGCAACATCCTTGTCGCGTTCGTCGCCGTCAGGAACGACTTTTAATGCCATAATTTTAGCATCTGTTGCTATACCATTTATTCCAATATTATTATTTCTTTCTGCAGCAATTATTCCTGCTACAAAAGTACCATGATCTGCCTCTGGACCATAAACATTATTATTACCATATGGCATAATTATATCTTCTGGATCATCGCCAATTATTTCTCTTGGTTTAAAATCTAAGTTATAATGATAATTTATTTCAATTGAAGTATAATCCTTTATCTCTTTAAGATCTTCAGTAGTAAATTTATTATGATGCATGTATTTAAGAAAGTTTACATGTTTCATTAATACTTTATCATCTGATTTTATCTTGTTTAACGCAGCCGATGTTATAACATTTGTATCTAGATACCATTCCAGTTTAACTATAGCTTCTTTATAATTATTTTCTAACGCTTTAATTTGTTTTTGGCTTGTTTGTGCTTCTTTTTTATTCTTAGTATAAATGCTCTTTGCTTTTTTATAAAGATCGTAATGTTCTTGATCTTCGTCTGAAATACTTTTTGAATCAACATTTTCAAACTTGTCTTTAAATTTTCTATAAATCCTGGTTACTTCAAGGTTCTCATACATAATATTTTCACCTTTTGAGTTTCCCAAAAAATTCCAACCATGAATATCATCGATATAACCATTGTTGTCATCATCAATTCCATTGTTAGGAATCTCATTCTTGTTTATCCAGATGTTGTTTTTTAAATCTTCATGGTTAATATCAATTCCACCATCAATTACGGCAACAATAACAGTAGTTGGAGTTTTGCCTTTAAGAAGTTGATCATATGCTTTTTCTACTTCGACGCCATAAATAGAATCGATGCTTAATGATTTATTATACCAGTTATGGTTTATAGAATTTTCCGTTGAATCAATTGTTTGCTGTTGAGCAAAAATGTTTAAGGTAGATAAAGCACATATTAAAATTAGAGGAACCTTTTTCATTATATTAACTTATTTTATTAATAGGATAATAAAAAAGAGAAAGGTTTACTTTCTCTTTTAAAAAGTTTTTAAAATTGGGAAATTTATTTAAAAATTGCAACTCCTTTTTCACCAGTTGATTTAGCATAAGCTCTGAACATCATGTTCGTATTAAAGGTCATGGAAATGTTGCCATCTTTGTCAACGGCAATTATTCCTCCAGTGCCACCAACTTCTAATAGTTTCTTATTTATTACTTCATCACTTGCTTCCTGTAGACTTAAGTTTTTATATTCCATTAATGCTGAAATATCATGAGCAACGGTGTAGCGAATAAAGAATTCTCCATGTCCTGTAGCAGAAATAGCACAAGTGTTATTGTTAGCATAAGTTCCTGCTCCAATTATAGGAGAGTCACCAATTCTACCAAATTTCTTATTAGTCATTCCTCCTGTAGAAGTACCTGCAGCCAAATTTCCATATTTATCAAGAGCCACACAACCTACTGTTCCATGCTTTTTAGCTTTTAAAATATTTTGTAAGCTTTCCCAACGCTTTTCTGTAAAAAAATAGGAAGAATCTACAATTTCCAGATTTTGAAGTTTGGCAAATTCAGAAGCACCTTCTCCTGTCATCATCACATGTTCTGAATTTGTCATTACTTTTATAGCTGCAGAAATAGGATTTTTAATATCGCCAACGCCAGCAACAGAACCTGCATTTAAATCCCAACCTTGCATTATAGAAGCATCAAGTTCATTTTTACCATCGTGCGTAAAAACAGCTCCTTTGCCTGCATTAAATAATGGACAATCTTCCAGAAAATTTATTGTTTTTTCAATTGCTTCTATGCATGTTCCTCCTTTTTTTAGTATTTCCTCACCAATACTTAAAGCCTCGCTTAGTTTTGCTTTATATTCTTCTTGTTGTTCTTTATTAAGATCTCGATTGCTTGCATTGCCGGCTCCACCGTGGATAACAATTACATAATCAGGTGTTAATGAACTGCTACTAACATTTTTGCAGCCCGACAAACAAAGAATGACAAGTGAAATAAGGATTATTGTAAATCTTAGATTTTTCATGCTTTCAGAAATTATATTTAAAATTATTCATTAAAAGATTATTCTAAAGTTAACAATATTTTACATTTGTAAAATAATATTTTTACCACAATGAAACAACGATTAAAGCTTTTTGGGCTTTATAGCCTGTTCTGGTTAATTTTCTTTCTTTTTGCCAGATTGTTATTTTTAGTATATGAATTTCCTTTTTCGCTACAGATAAGCCTAAAGGAATGGATTCTTACTTTTATATATGGAATTAGACTGGATATTTCCACTACAGGATATATTCTAATGGTTACAGGTCTTATTTTTACATTTACAACTTTTGTTTCCGGAAAAGTAATTTATAAAATTCTTAAGCCTTTTACAATTCTTATTTTTTCATTGTGTGTGATGATTGTGGTCGTTGATCTTGAATTATATAAAAACTGGGGTTACCGAATGGATGGAACTCCTTTATTGTATATAACCAAACCAAAGGAAGCAATGGCATCAACCGAAATGTGGTTGACAATTTTATTGCTGTTATTTACAGCAGGTTTAATATATGCAGCAATTAAAATTTTTACAAAAATATTTAAAGAAAGAATATTAGCTATTAAGAAAACTAATATACTGTATTTGCCTGTTTTGCTTATTCTTACAGGATTAATGATTGTTCCGGTAAGAGCGAGTTTTGGGATTGCTCCTGTAAATACTGGAATGGTATATTTTAGTAATAACAAGTTTTCTAATCATGCTGCGGTAAATGTTGTGTGGAATGTAATGAATTCTCTTGCTTACAGAAAAAATACAGAGAAAACATATCAATTTATGGCAGATGATGTTGCAAAGGAAATAGCAGAAGGTTTACATCAGAAAAGTGCGAATAGTACAAAGCTTATCAAAAAGAGTAACCCCAATATCGTAATTCTTATTCTTGAAAGTTTTTCTTCAAAAGTAATTGGAGTTCTTGATGGTAAATGGGATGCAACACCGGAATTTAATTCACTTACAAAGGAAGGTCTTCTTTTTACAAATTTTTATGCAAATGCAAGTAGGAGTGATAAAGGAATTGTTTCTATTTTAAGCGGGTATCCCGGACAGCCTACTACATCTATTATAAAAACACCAGAAAAAACACAATCTTTACCTTCATTATTCAAAACTTTAAATGCAATTGGATACGAAACCTCATTTTATTATGGTGGCGATATTGATTTTGCAAATATGAAATCGTATTTTCTTAATGCCGAAACAAGTAAAATAGTAAGTGTTGATGATTTTGATTCTAAATTAAATGATTCTAAATGGGGTGTTCACGATGAACATCTGTTTGATCGATTATACGAAGATTTGAATAATCAGAAAGAACCATTTTTTAATGCAGTGTTTACCCTTAGCAGTCATGATCCTTTTGAAGTGCCCGGAAAACCAAAATTTGAAGGAAATGATCGTGCAATAAAGTTCCTTAATTCGGTTTATTACTCAGACAGTTGTTTAGGAGATTTCTTTACAAAGATAAAAAAGACTGAAGTTTGGGATAATACTTTGTTTATTCTTGTTGCTGACCATGGAAGCGCACGCCCTGGGAATTCTCAGAATCATGATATTGAAAAGTTTAAGATTCCGATGTTGTGGCTTGGAGGTGTATTAAATGATTCCATTAAAAGAATAGATGTCATTGGATCTCAGATTGATATTCCTGCTACTGTTCTAAAGCAAATTGATGAAAATCCTCAGGATTTTATGTTTAGTAAAGATTTATTTAGCGAAACATATTTCGATTTTGCTTTTTATGTTTTTAACGATGGATTTAGTTTCATTACTGATACTTCAACAGTAATTTATGATAATGTAAGCAATGAGATTATTCTTAGTTCTGGACCTTTTAAATCAGATTTGAAAAAAGGGAAAGCATATCTACAGTATTTAATGAACGATTTTAAAAATCGCTAAGGAAGAAGCTTTTGAATTGCTTCAAGTAGTTTTTGTGTTGTAACAGGTTTAGGCATGTAATCGTTGCAACCTGCCTTAATACAGGTATCTCTTTCGTTTTGTAAAACGTATGCTGTTTGTGCAATTATTGGAAGTTTTGGTTTAAATGATTTTATTTCTTTAGTAGCTTCAATACCATCCATTATTGGCATTTTAATATCCATTAGTACTATATCAAAATCTCTTTGTTTGCAAAATGCTACAGCTTTGTCACCACTATAAACTCTTACTATATTAGCATGTGTTCTTGATAAAGATGCTTTTATTACGTGAAAGTTTGTGTCTTCATCTTCAGCAACCAATATGTTAATACCAGCCCAATTATAATTTTTTGAAATTGAACTTATACTTTTACTTGTGTATGGAATAGTAACTTTTTCAGGTAGAGTAAAATAGAAAATAGACCCAATTCCTGGGTTAGATTCAACTTTTATGGTTCCTCCAAGTAAATTAACTAACCTTTTTGTTATAGTTAAACCAATTCCTGTTCCGCGGTATAATTTTGTATGATCCTCAATTTTTGTAAAATGGTTAAAGATCTTTTCTGTTTTATCTTCAGGTATTCCTATTCCTGTATCGCGAACGTAAAAAATAGGTAAATCGTCCTGATCTGTATTAAATCCAAGCTCAATAAAACCACTGTGAGTGTATTTTAAAGCATTACTAAGTAAGTGATCAAGAATTTGTTGTAAGCGAAATTTATCTGTTTCAATAAATGTTGTACTATCCCCAAAAGGATTGTGTAGGAGTAGTTCAATTTCATTTTTATTTTCTTTTTTCTTTTCCTTATTGAAAGCCTCATGTGTAGTACTTAAAACTTCTGATAGATTGAACTTTTTCTTTGTAATTTTCAAAATCCCTGAATCAATTGATGATATATCAATAATATCATCAATTAGTTTCATAAGCGATCTACTGCTCAGATATATTTGTTCCGAAAATTCTTTTCTCGACTCAGTATCAATATTAGGATCTGTAATTAATTCTGAAAAACCAATAATTGCATTCATTGGAGTTCTAATTTCATGCGACATATTAGTAAGGAATGCTGTTTTTAATCTATCTGATTCTTCTGCTTTTTCTTTTGCTTCTTCAAGCTTTTGTCCCGACTCTACTCTCTCAGAAATGTCACGGAAAATTGCATATACAGCAAGCTGACCTTCATCAAGCATTACGGGTGTACCCCATATTGAAACATTAACCAGATTTCCATCTTTCTTTTTACGTTTTGTATCTGTTTTTACAATTTTACCTTGTGTAATTTCACTTGTAATATTTAGTGCTTCTTCTTTGTAATCAGGAGTTGAAATTAAATCTTCAATTAGCTCTCCAAGGGCTTCTTTTTTTGAATAGCCAAATAACAATGTGAACTCTCTATTTATATTTATTATTTTACTTGAATTATCAACAATAGCAATCGCTTCAGGACTATTGTCAAAAAGTTCTTTAAAATATGCACGTTCTATTCGCAAAGCTTCCTGAGATCGCATTTTCTGAATAGTTGTACTAATTTGATTTGAAAGGATTTCTAATACAGAAAGATCATCATTATTAAATGCATTTTCATTTTCGTAACTGTGTATGCCTAAAACTCCAATTACTTCTTCGTTACTTATTAAAGGCACACCTAACCATTGTTTTGATAACTTGCCAGCAATAAAAACTTCGTTTTTATGCTGCAAATCAATAATTTCCTTATAATTCAAAAGAACTGACTTTCTATTTTTCAGAACATAACCAGCTAAAGTTTTTTCTGATGCAAAAGTCTTAAATGTTTCTTTCTGATTTACAATGTATGGAACGCTAAAATTGTTACGCGACTTATTATATAATGCTATAAAGAAATGTCTGGCATCAACAATATCTTTTAAAGATTCTTTTATTGTTTGTATTAATTTGAATAGATTATCTGAATAATTAACTACGCTTGATATATTATTTACAGCATCGCGTATTTGTTCCTGTCTTTTAAATTCAGAAATGTCTTCACCCATTCCTAAAATATATTCCGGATTTCCGCTTGAATCATTAATTACGGTTGCAGTTAATTTTAGCCATATAATACTGGAATCTTTTTTTATATATGTCTGTTCAGACTCACGTCGGGAAAGTTTAGAGGAAAACATAGCTTCAATAAACTTTTCGGCATTTTCCTTTTTGTTTTCAGGAATAATATCGAAATATGTCATTTTTTTAAGTTCATTCCTATCATAACCGAATAAGCTTAAAAATTTGCTATTGAAATTAACTATGTTACTATTCTTATCAATAAGCGCTATTCCAATTCCTGCTTCTTCAAAAACAGAATGAAATAGTTTTTCTTTAACCGTAGAATCCTTAAATTTTATTTTGGACTTATTATCTTGCTTTTTGAGCTGATTAATTTCTTTACGAAGCAGAAGTATTTCGTTTTCAAGTTCTTCTTTAGTTTTTATTAATTCAGATTTACGCATAAAGAAATCATGTAATTATATCAAAAATCCTAATTATTTTAATTAAGTGCAAAAAAATCAACATATAAAGAGTTTGTATTTTGATTAATGGTAATAAATGTACTTCAATTAAATTGATAATAGTGATGAACATTTTTATTCTGCTTGTGTTATTCAGAAAACAATGTTTGTTTAACATTAAATTGACATTACTAAAAAATCAAAAAAATTATAAAACCTAAACAAAAATTAAACAATTATGGCAGACCTAACCACAACCTACATGGGTTTAAAACTTCGAAATCCAATTATTGCAGCAAGTTCAGGATTAACTAATTCAGTAGAAGATATAAAGGAATTTGAAGAAAACGGTGCTGGAGCCGTTGTTCTAAAATCTATTTTTGAAGAAGAAATACGGCGTGAGCTTGAAAAGGATTTAGGAAGTATGAAAATGGAAACATTTATTTATCCTGAAACCTTTGATTATTATGATAATTACGCAGAAGATGATACATTGACTAATTATCTAAGACTAATTAGAGAATCAAAAAAAGCTGTTAGTATTCCTATAATTGCAAGTATAAATTGCGTAAGTGCAGAAAAGTGGCCGTATTATGCTGAAACATTGCAGGATGCAGGAGCTGATGCTTTAGAATTAAATGTATTTGTAATGCCTTCGGATTTTGAGAAAACAAGTGAAGAAAATGAGAAAGTATATTTTGATGTTGTAAAAGAGGTAAAAAAACACGTAAAAATTCCTATATCGTTAAAAATAAGCTATTACTCATCTAATCTTGGAGCTTTTATACAAAAACTATCTAATACAGGAATTGACGGTTTAGTATTGTTTAATCGTTTTTATAGTCCCGATATTGATATTAATAATTTAGATATTTTATCAACAAATGTTACCAGTTCACCATCTGAATTACCTATTTCATTACGTTGGATTGGAATAATGTATAATCGTGTTGGGTGTGATTTAGCAGCATCTACAGGAATTCATGATGGAGCAGCGGTAGTTAAGCAGATTTTAGCTGGATCAAACGCTGTTGAAATAGCATCTGCTTTTTATAAAAATGGTAAAGGAGTTTTAAAGGACATGTTAAATGATTTATCATCATGGATGGATAATAAAGGATATAAAACCATAACTGAATTCAGAGGTAAGATGAGTCAAGACAAAGCAAAAAATCCAGCTGCATATGAAAGAATGCAGTTTATGAAATATTTTTCAGGAAAAGGATAAGCTCTAATAGCTATATAATAGAAAGTCTGCATATTGCAGACTTTTTTGTTTATATAAAAATGAATATTAGCGATTTTGTTGATTATTCGTGAAAAGAAATAATACATATTTAAAGCTTTATTTGCATTTTTGTAATTATGTATGCTATTATTGATATTGAAACAACTGGTCTGAGTCCTGCTGCTGAACGAGTAATCGAAATAGCAATATATATTCACGATGGAGAAAAAGTAATAAATGAGTATTCTACATTAATAAATCCAGAAAAAACGATCTCAGCAAACATAACTCGAATAACAGGTATAACCAATGAAATGGTTAAGGATGCGCCTAAATTTTGGGAAGTTGCTAAAGACATAGTTATATTAACTGAGGGTAAATCTTTTGTAGCACACAATGCTTCTTTTGATTATAATTTTATTCGTAACGAGTTCAAAAGTATAGGTTACGATTATAAACGAGATCGCTTATGTACTGTAAAACTTAGCCGTAAAATTATTCCAGGTTATAAATCGTATAGTTTGGGAAAATTATGTAGTGATTTAGGAATAAAAATTGAAGGAAGACACCGCGCAGCCGGAGATGCTTTGGCTACGGTAAAACTGTTTGAACACTTATTGAAAACTGACTCAAGCTTAGGTCAACTTAATTCAAGTAAGTTTTACCATATCGACGCCTCAGTCATAAAAAGTTTGCCTGAAGAATCGGGTGTTTATTATTTTCATGATCATAATGGTGATATAGTATATATCGGAAAAAGTAAAAATATAAGAACGAGAGTATTTTCTCATTTTAGTAATGAAAAATCACAGCGTGCTATAAAAATGATTGACGAAGTTCATAATATTTCATATGAACTAACAGGAAGTGAATTGATTGCATTATTACTGGAGTCAGATGAAATTAAAGTTCAAAAACCAAAATATAATCGCCGACAGCGTAAAGCTGATAATCATTATGGAATTTTTACTTTTACAGATGACAATGGATACATCTGTTTTAAAACGGAAGGAATTAATAAGGAAAGTCCAATAGTAAGTTTTAATTCAGCAAAGGAAGCAAGAGATCGTTTGTATATTTTATCTGAAAAATATCAGTTATGTCAAAAGCTTTGCGGATTATATGAATCTCAAGGAGCTTGCTTTTATTATCAGTTAAGTCATTGCAAAGGAGCATGTATCCAAGAAGAACCGGCAGAAAGTTATAACAGCCGTGCTCAGGAACTACTTGATGAGCTTTCATATAATTGGCAAAACTTCTTTATTGTTGATGCTGGTCGAAACGATAATGAAAAATCTGTAGTTAAAGTTGAAAATGGCAAATATATTGGGTTTGGATATATTGATACAGAATTTATTGGTAATGATATTGAAAATCTTTCCGATGTAATCAACGTTTACCCCGATAATAAAGACGTACAGCAAATTATAAGAACTTATTTAAAACAACATTCCGTAGAAATGTTAATCAGATTTTAAAACAAACTCTATACAGTTATACATAGTTTTAAAACGTTATAATTTGTATAACTGCATTGGTATAAACTTGAACAAAGTTTGCAAATAACTCTAATATTTGTATATTTAAGGTTCTATGAACTATAATCAGTAACCCTAAATTGTTTATATTGAAATGAATAAGAAGTACCTTATATCAATAATTGCAGTAAGTGTAATCATATTAATTTTAGCAGGTAGTTGGTTAATGTGGTTTGTTAAGGCTGAAAAGCCTTTGAATATTTATATTCTTGATAAAACTGTTCCAACAATGGAACGTACAGAACATAAGTCTTTAAACTGGGTTTTGAATCACGAAAAATATGTAAAATCCAATGGCTTTTTGTACGATTCTGATAAGGATTATTATGGATTTTTTCCTTTAAATTCAAAATCACAAGAGTTTGATTTCAGAAGTATTCGTATTCACGAAATAGAAGATATAGTAGAGGAATATGATATGCTATATTATGCCGATACATATGGCGTTTATTATAACGAATGGTATAAAAAAGATTCTAAGGATATAAAGCATACTCAAAAAGTATACGGAGGATTAAATCAGAATGATTACTTGCTGTTGAAGGAAATGAAAGAGCAAAAGAAACTGATTATTACCGAATTTAATTTATACAATGCACCTACAAATGGACTTATTCGAGATAAAGTAGAAGAGCTTTTTGGTTTAAGCTGGAGTGGATGGACAGGAAAATATTTTAGCAGTCTTGATACAACAGATAATTCGGATTTTCCACTCTGGATTGTTAATTTGTATATGGAGCAAAACAATAATGAATGGTCTTTTTTTAATGCAGGAATTGTTCTTGTTCATAAATTCGGTACAATTGCAATCTTGGAGCAGGGAACTCATTTAACAAAAGAAATACCTTTTATTAACGCAAAACAAGAGACAATAGAAAGGTTTGGAGTTCCTGAAATAGTGCATTATTCCAAATGGTTCGATATTACTTTTTCTGAAGATAAAAATAAAGTACTTGCCAATTTTAATATTCACGTAAATGAAATTGGTGATTCTGTGTTACAACACTATAACCTTAAGCCTGTTTTTCCTGCAGTAATAGAACATACTGGGGATTATAATTTTTATTATTTTGGTGGTGATTTCGCAGAAAGTGACATAAATAAGAAAAGTGCTTTTTTCGAAGGTTATCATAATTGTGTTTCAATATTTCATGGATCAGATTATGACAGCAATAGCAAATTCTTTTGGCAATTCTACGTGCCAATGTTATCTGGAATATTAGATGATTACCAGAAAACACAAGTGGTGGAATAATAAGTATTATAAAATAAAATCTCACATTAAAATGAAAATCCCGCTTAAGCGGGATTTTTTTATTCTCTAACGGTATAATCTCGATATGGAGTTAAATAAAATTCATATAAAAAATGCAAATAAAGTTGTACATTGTAAAACAATGTTGTATATTTGAAATAAAAAAATTACTCATGACATATTTTACAGATGTTAAAGAAAGGCAGGATCTGAAATCGAAGTATAGAAAGTTATCGATCTTAAATCATCCTGACAAAGGAGGAAGGTTAGAAAAAATGCAGGCAATTAATGAAGAGTACAATCTGCTAAAACATACATTTGGAATGTTTTCTAAAGACCTTAGGAATATTAAAATTGGGAATTTTGTGTATGTAAACAAATCACTTTGCTTAGTTACTAAAGTGGAAGAAAAATTGTTCTTTGCAAAATCTTATGAGACTGATAGAGTTGCTATGTTTGATAAAACTACAGGATATGGCTTATTTAATTTAAAAATCAGGGCATATGCAAACTAATAAAAATAGTGGAGCAGAATTAAAAATACATACTGGTTTCAGGCTTAGCAAAGATAATTATGAGCTCTTGGAAAAACTTGAAAAAGAATTGGGTATTAATAAAACAAGTGTTGTTAATATGATACTTTCCTTAATTGAAAAGGATAAATCTGTCCTTGTAAATCTTATCGAATCTGCAATTACAAAATAAACTGTTATCTAAAAAGCATTATTTGGATTGCTCGTATATTACGTGTTATGAAAATTAGAATAAAGCTCAACTGAAAATTTCACTATAAAGATTCTTTTGGTTATTTTCGATCTTTGTAATAACATTTTGAATTAAAAGCAAATGAATAAATATTAATTTGAAATCATAAAATCATGAATCTAAGTAAAAAACAGAAAGTTGTAAGCCTTTTATTCATAAGTGTAGTAGGTTTATTTTTGCTCTCGTCATGTGCAAATAAAGAAGTTGTGGATGCATGCCTTGAAGGTCAGACTTATAATTTCTGGGGAGGCTTGCTGCACGGAATTATTGCACCATTCGATTTAATTGCCATGTTATTTCGTGATGATGTAACAGTTTATGCACAGAACAATAACGGAGCTTGGTATGCATTTGGCTTTATATTAGGTAGTGGTGGATGGGGAATTCTTGGAAGCAAAAGTACCAGCAGTAAAAAACGACGTAGAAATAATTAAAAGGTATAATTTAAAAATCAAAACAATGAAAAAAAGCATCTTGATTACTTTAATATTAATTAGTTTATCAGCTATTAGTTCTTTTGCCCAGGATTATGTTATTCAGGTACGTCCCATGGATTCAAAAGATTGGGGTTTCATAAATTTAGAAGGTGATTATATTTTAAGTCCTCAATACAGAAAATGTTATAGTTTCTCAGAAGATGGATATGCTATTATTTATGAGAAAAAGGTTGGGTACTCCTTTATTAATACAAAAGGTGAAAAACTTCAAACTGAAATTTCTAAATTTAAATTAAAAGAGGTGTTTGGTTTTGGTACACAGGGATTTGAAAACGGATTTGTTCCTATATTCGTTAAAGGAGGTTGGGGATTTATGAATACAGATGGAAGACTCGCTGTTTCAACAAAATACGATAAAGTATCATCATTTAAGAATGGATATGCAATTGCCCAAATTAAGAATGATAGCGAAAGAATCGATGATAATGGATACGCAATTACCCAAATGAATGATATTTATATAATCGATAATAAAGGAAATCAAAAATTAGTTGAAGTTCCAGGTATTAAGGAGATAAAATGGTTCTCAGAAGATCTTGCTCCCTTTAAAAATAAGGATGGATTATATGGTTTTTTAAATACAAAAGGTGAAATTGTAATTGAAGCACAATTTTTAAGTACTGGCTATTTTAATGCAGGTCTTGCATGGGCAAGAACTAGTGTTGGAACTATTGGTTACCTTAATCCTGACGGGGAATGGGTAATACAACCGCAATTTAAAAAGGTTAACGATTTTGATCCTGTAACTAATATGGCTAAAGTAATGCTGAACAATGAGTGGGTGTATTTAAATACTAAAGGTGAAATTACCAGGTTTTCTGACTCTGAATATATTTCTGAATTTTATGACGGTTTAGCAAAAGGAAAAAAGAATGATAAATTAGGGTTTTATAACAGTAATTTGGAATGGGTTATTAAGCCGCAATTTGATGGTGTGCGAAACTTTAAAAATGGTTATGCTGCTGTTAAAATTGATGATAAATGGGGAATAATAGACAAGCAGGGGAATTGGGTTATTCAACCAACTTATGCTGCAATTAAAGATGTAGTGAAGTTAATTTAGAGATCTTAAGAAATAGAAGTTAAAGCACAGATATTGTTTCTGTGCTTTTTTTATTTTGTAATTAATTATTGTTTAAAAATACATTTAGCATTAAATTTGATATGCATAAAAAAAACATTCGTTATGAAAAAAGGAATCATCATTTCAATCTTGCTGTTTTTTATAGCTACAACAGTAAATGCTCAGTTTTGGAAAACAGTAAAAAAAGCTGCCGAAGAAACTGTTGAAGAAGTTATTGAAGAAAATATTACAACTGAACTTACTGAAGAGGAAGTTGCAAAAGCTTTGAAAGAAGCATTAACCATTGGAATTGAAAAAGGTGTAACACGAGTATCAAAACCTGATGGTTATTTTTTGGATCCCGAGATTAAAATTCCACTTCCAAATGAAGCTAAACAGGTTGAAGAAAAACTCCGAATGTTGGGTCAGGATAAGATGATCGATGACGCAATTGAGTCATTAAATAGGGCGGCAGAAGATGCAGCTTCAGGAGCAAAAGATTTGTTTGTTAATGCTATTAAGGAAATGACTCTAAGCGATGTAATGAATATTTTAAATGGAAATGAAGATGCAGCAACCCGATTCTTAGAAAGCAATACAAGAACGCAATTGATCGAGAAATTTAAGCCTATCATAAAAGTATCGCTTGATAAGGTGGATGCAACTAAATATTGGAATACTGTTTTTAGTAATTACAACAAACTACCATTTGTTGGTAAAGTAAATCCAGATCTCGACGATTATGTAACTAATAAAGCTATCGATGGACTTTTTGTACAAATTGCAAAAGAAGAAAAAAAAATAAGAGAAGATCCCGTGGCTAGAGTTACCGATTTACTTAAAAAAGTGTTTGGATAATATATTACTTGTTAAAAAAAATTATAGAAACAAAAAAAATAAACATGAATACAATTACTTCATTAGAACAAATGGTAAAACACCTGTGCAGTATTGGTGTTAATAAAAGAATAGTAGTTGCAGTAGCCGAAGATGAAAATACAATTGGAGCGCTTATAGAAGCTCAGGAAATGGGATTTGCAACACCTATACTTATTGGGGATGAAAGTAAAATTATTGATGTTTTGGCAAGTGTAAATGCAAAACCTGAAGATTTTAAGATAATAGATGTTCCTGATCATTTATCTGCAGCTAAAGAAGCTGTGCGATTGGTTCGTATGGAAGAAGCCGATGTTTTAATGAAAGGATTAATCGGGACAGATAAATTTTTAAAAGCTGTATTGGATAAGGAAAAGGGCTTATTACCTCCGAAAGCTGTAATGTCTTATGTATGTGCACTGGAATTGCCGAAGTACGATAAGCTTCTATTTATCTCTGATACTGCTGTTTTGCCTTATCCTGATTTAAAACAAAAAATTGCAATGGTAAATTACACCATTAAAATGACCAAAAAATTTGGAATTGAGAATCCCAAAATAGCTTTAATCGGAGCGTCCGAAAAAGTAAATGATAGTTTCCATTACAGTACCGATTATACGCAGATATGCAAAATGGTCGATCGAGGACAAATTCTAAATTGTACTATTGATGGACCTTTGGACATTTTTCTTGCATGTGATAAAGAAAGCGTTGAGATAAAAGGAGTATCAACACCAATAAACGGCGAAGCAGATGCTTTAATATTCCCATCACTGGAATCTGCAAATAGTTTTTATAAAGGACTAATGCTTTTTGGAGGAGGTGAATTGGCTGGACTAATTCAGGGTACAATAAAACCAGTTGTAGTTATGTCGCGTAGTGAAAGTCAAAAATCGAAATTCTATTGTGTAGCCTTATCTTGCTTAATGGCTTAGAAGTTTAATAATTTAACATAAATTAAGAGAGAGCTTCAATATCAATTGAGGCTTTTCTTTTATCTTTGATAAAATTTACAAAAAGTAATTATGGCTAAAGATCTTAATATTTCGTGCATTCAATCTGATTTAGTTTGGGAAAATATCGATCAAAACCTTAATATGTTTAAGGATAAATTGAATCAAATTCCTAATGAAACTAATATTGTTGTTTTACCTGAGATGTTTACAACAGGATTTTCAATGAATTCATTAAAATTGGCTGAACCAATGGATGGTAAGTCATTTCAATGGATGAAAGAACAATCTGAAAAGCAGAACAAGATTATTATTGGCAGTGTAATTATTAAAGAAGATAAGAAATATTATAATAGATGTATAAGCATGTTTCCGAATGGAGATTTCTATACTTACGATAAAGGCCATTTATTCCGCATGGAGAAGGAACATGAAGATTTTACAAAAGGAGAACAAAAAACAATTTTTAAACATAATGGTTGGCGAATTTGTACACTAATATGTTATGATTTACGCTTTCCTGTTTGGAGTAGAAATCAGGATGATTATGATTTATTGATTTATATAGCAAGTTGGCCCGAAAGCAGAAGAGAAGTGTGGAATACTCTTTTAAAAGCACGAGCTATTGAAAATCAGTCGTATGTAATTGGTGTAAACAGAATAGGAAAAGATGGTGAAGGAATAACATATTCTGGTGATACGGTAATAATTGATCCTAAAGGACGTATTATTAAAAAGGCAACTGATCATCAAGAAGAGATAATTAATGCAGACTTATCCTTAAACGAATTAAATCTATTCAGAGAAAAATTCCCAGTTTCACTGGATGCTGACGATTTTAAATTACTGTAAACAAATATGTTACCAAAAATAAATTTCGATAAAAAGACCGAAGGAAAGATCACGGATAGAGAACGAAAAAAGGTTATTGCTAAATACAAGGAACTTCTTAAGCTATCCGAAGATTTTACAAAGAAGAAAGAGCTTGAATTAATTCGAAAGGCTTTTGATATTGCTTTGGTAAGTTCTGAAGATAAAAGATCTCCTTCTGGTGAACCTGCTATAAATGATGTCTTAGAAACTACAATTATTGTTGTTGATCAAATTGGTCTTGGAACAAGATCTGTTGTTGCTACTCTATTGTATCAAGCTGTAATAGATAAAAAGATTACTCTTGATGAAATTGAAAAAGAGTTTGATAAATCTATAAGAACTATTGTTGATGGTTTAGTTCAAATCTCGGATATCAATACCAAAACCGCAGCATCACAAGCTGAGAACTTCCGTCAAATGTTACTCACATTGGTTGATGATGTACGTGTTATTCTTATAAAATTAGCAATTTTATTGCAAGAAATGCGTGGTTTGAATAATATGCCCGAAGATTATCAGATTAAAACATCATTAGAAACATTCTCGTTATACGCTCCGCTTGCACACAGATTAGGATTATACAATATTAAATCGGAGTTGGAAAACTTGTCGATGAAATATACCGAAAAGGAAAAGTACAAGGAAATTATTAAAAAACTTAAAGATACAACAGCTAAACGTGAACGATTTATAAAGAAGTTTATCAGTCCAATAGAAAAAGAACTTAAAGAACAAGGAGTAGAATACGAAATAAAAGGTCGCCCAAAAGCAGTTTACTCTATTTGGCAAAAAATGAAAAAGCAAAATGTCGAATTTGAAGAAGTTTACGACATATTTGCGATTCGAATTATTTTAAATTCTAAACCATCGAAAGAAAAAGCTGATTGTTGGAGAGTTTATTCTGTAGTTACAGACTTTTATCAACCAAATCCCAAGAGATTACGTGACTGGATTTCAATTCCAAAATCGAATGGATACGAATCTTTGCATACCACAGTTGTAGGTCCGGATAGCAGGTGGGTAGAAGTGCAAATTCGTACCCAACGCATGGACGAAGTAGCAGAAAAAGGATATGCTGCACACTGGCGTTACAAAGGAGTAAAGGCTGAAAAAGGAATTGATCAGTGGATGCAAAAAGTGCGTGAAGTAATTGAAACGAATAGTGTTGCTAATAGTGAAACTATCGATGACCTTAAATTAAATCTGTATAACAAAGAAGTATTTGTTTTTACTCCAAATGGTGATTTGAAGAAATTACCTGCCGGTGCAACAGTTCTTGATTTTGCTTATGATATTCATAGTGATGTTGGGAATCAATGTGTTGGTGCAATGATTAATCATAAAAATGTAACCATTAAGCAAGCCTTGCAAAATGGTGATCAGGTAAGCATTGTTACATCAAAAACTCAAAAACCTAAGACTGATTGGTTAAGCTTTGTCGTTACATCAAAGGCTAAAACTAAAATTAAATCTACTCTACGCGAAGAAAAATTTAAAGAGGCTGAAACAGCCAAAGAGTTGTTAAAAAGAAGATTAAAAAACTGGAAAATTAAGTTCGATGATCAGTTAATTGATCGCTTATTGAAGCATTACAAATTAAAAACTCCGGTTGATTTATATTATGCAATAGCAACTGAAAAAATTGATGTTACTGAGATTAAAGATATTTTAACAGAAACTAAAAAAGAAAGCGTAGTTGAGAAAGAAATTGTTGAGAAAACTGAAAGTGAAGATAAAAAGTCCGAATCATCATATCAGGGCGATTATTTAATTATTGATGATAAAATTGAAAACATTGACTATAAGCTTGCAAAATGTTGTAGTCCAATTTTGGGTGATTCCGTTTTTGGATTTGTTACAGTAAGCGAAGGAATAAAAATACATAGAACGAATTGTCCTAACGCACGCGATTTAGTGGGAAGATATAACTATAGAATATTAAAAGCTCAATGGACAAAAAATGCTTCACGACAATCCTTTCAAACAACAATTAAAGTGTCTGGAGTTGATGAAATGGGAATGCTAAGTAAGATTACTGATGTTATATCAAAAGATTTAAAAGTAAGGATGCGATCAATTACTATAGATTCTAACGATGGTATGTTCGATGGTAAGCTTCAGCTTTTTGTCGATAGCGCAAAACATCTTGAGATGTTAATGTCAAAACTTAAAAAGGAGAAAGGAATATTAAAAGTTATTCGTATTGATTCCGATGTCAATTAATATAATTCGTAAATTTGTATAACAATAACTGAAAGTTATTATACGTTCATCGTGTATAAACTGTAGAAGAAGATGAGAGCAATTCTAATAATCATTTTTGTATCTATCATATCTGTTTCATACGGACAGAATCTTGTATTTCCGTTAATGCCAAAATATTATAAACCTCTCGATTCAAGTGTTTTGAATAACACAAATAATGAAGAATTAGAGAAGAAATCCACATTATTAAAACAACACGATAAGTTTTCACATTCTGTAAGTGTTGGAACAGGATATAGTAGTTTTGGTAATTCTATGTCAATGATGAGTACTTATATTGCACCTTCATTTAATTATCAGTTAAGCCAAAAGTTCAATGTTTCGGTTAGCGGAATAATTATGCGAAATAATATGAATGGAATGGAAGAGTTTTTTGGTTCATCACCTGAATATGGATATAATTCAAGTGTTTCTAATTATGGAATAAGCACAATAGCTCATTATCAGTTATCGGAGAAATGGAGTATTTGGGGCGATGGAGCCTATTATGAAAACCAGTCTGTGTTTACAGATTATCGTGCCGAAATGTATGACACAGATTTTAAAACAGTTTCAATTGGTGTTGGATATAAGGTGAACGATAATTTCCATTTTAATTTGCAGTACAGATATTCTAATGGAATAAATCCTGCTTATAATTTTGGTTCGCTATACTATGATTCCATCCTTTATCCTAACAGATCCAGTTTTGATATTTGGGATTATTAAATTTATTCTTTTGAGAAAAAACCTATTTATATTCTTAGTACTTTTTTGCATTTCTCTCGAAATTTATTCTCAGGAATTAGTTAATCAGTATCCGGTTTTTAAATCAGGCGAAAGAATTACTTATAATGCAGTTTATAATTGGCATTTTATATGGTTAAAAGCTGGAATTGTAGAATTTAGTGTTAACGAGACCGAATATTTTAATGAGCCTGCATACCACTTAATTGCTGCAGGAGTTAGTATTCCTTCCTATGATTGGCTTTTTAAGGTTCGTGATTATTATCAATCCTACGCACAAAAGGAAAACCTTACACCTTTATTTTTTAGCAGAAACACGTATGAAGGAGGTTATCAGGTAAATAACCGCTATAAGTTTAATTATAAGGATAGTACAATTTATACTAAAACAAAAAACACAAATAAAGCTTATAGTGAAGATACACTGAATATTAAAAAGAAAACTTATGATGTTATTTCAGCTGTATATTTAATACGTAACATTGATTTTACTCAATATTCAATAAACGATACTATACCTATCAGAGTAATTATTGATAATGAGATATTTGATTTGTATATACGATATCTTGGAAAAGAAATCATTAAAACACATGATAAACGAAAATTTCACACAATTAAGTTTTCTGCTTTGTTAGTCGAAGGAACCATTTTTAAAGGTGGCGAAGATTTATTTATTTGGGTTACCGATGATTTAAATCGAATACCTGTATTAGTTGAAGCTAAAATACTCATAGGTTCAATAAAAGCTACGTTGGATGAAACAGAAAATCTAAAGTTTCCGCTGAGTTCTGAAATTAAAACTAAGTAGTATTAAACTATTTAAATACTGATATATTTCATATTCTGGATTTCAAAAATTCCTATTATTTATACTATTTTTGCGTTGTAAAATAAACAGTAAATTAAAATAATATAAAATGCATAACACAGTAAAAGTTACTGATAAAGTATATTGGTTAGGAGCTAACGATCGCAAGACAAGTCTATTTGAGAATATGTGGCCAATTCCTAATGGAGTATCATATAATTCATATTTAATTGTTGATGAGAAAATTGCATTGGTTGATACAATTGAATATGGTTCATCCGACGATTATCTGGATAAGATAGAAGAACTAATTGATGGTAAACCAATTGATTATTTAATAATTAATCATATGGAACCTGATCATTCAGGAGCTATTAAAACAATCGTTGAAAAATATCCAAACATTAAGCTTGTTGGTAATTTGAAGACATTTAAAATCGTTGAAGCTTATTTTGGATACAAAGAAAACAGACATCAGGTAGAAGATGGTGACGAACTTAATTTAGGACATCATACATTAAAATTTGTAATGACACCATGGGTTCACTGGCCTGAAACAATGATGACTTATGATTTAACAGAAAAGATTATATTCTCGGGCGATGCATTTGGAAGCTTTGGAACATTAGATGGTGGAATTTTTGACGATGAGATTGAATTCGAAGAATATTATCTTGAAGAAATGCGCCGATATTATTCTAATATTGTTGGGAAATACAGCAATATGGTTCAAAAGGCATTTAAAAAACTCGAAGGTATTGATGTTAAATATATTTGTGCAACTCATGGTCCAATTTGGAGAAAAGATGTAAACAAAGTGCTTTCTCTTTACGATAAATGGAGCAAATATGAAACAGAAGATGGAGTTGTAATTATTTACGGATCTATGTATGGAAATACAGCAAAAATAGCCGATTCTATTGCACGTAAACTTGCTGAAAATGGAATTAAGAAAATTAGAATTCATGATGCTTCAAAAACTCATTTATCATACTTAATTAATGATATTTGGAGATATAAAGGAGTTATTCTTGGTAGTTGTGCCTACAATTCAGGAATGTTACCAACTATGGAGAATTTGACTCGCACACTTGAACATATGGGTGTAAAGGAGCATTTATTAGGATTATTCGGGTCATATAGTTGGAATGGAGGCGGAGTTAAATCGCTTCATAAATTTTATGAAACAACTGAGTGGGATTTGGTTTCTGATCCTATTGATTCAAAAGGTATTCCTGGAAACGAAACTTTTGATCGCTGCGAAGTATTAGCAAAAGCTATGGCTGATAAATTGAAAGCTTAATACTTAAAAAAATAAAACTTACTAAGGGCATTGAAATAATCAATGTCCTTTTTTATTTTACTAAATCATATTATTTATCTTTAACTAAAATTATAATATCATGGAGTTCGATTTAAAAACAGGAATTACATATACAGCTAAACAAAAAGTTGAGTATAAGGATACAGCATCACAGTACGGTTCGGGTTTGGTTGAGGTATTTGCAACACCAGCTATGATAGCCTTAATGGAAAATGCTGCATTGAAAACCGTATTGCCTTACCTTGGAGAAGAGTATAATACAGTTGGATTTGAGATTAATGTACGACATTTAAAACCAACTCCAGTTGGAATGCTGGTGGAGTGCACAGCTACTTTAATAGAAATAGATGGAAAAAAACTGGTTTTTAAAGTTGAAGCTAAAGATGAAGAAGGAATAATTGGAGAAGGTACACATGTGAGGTACATTATAAATTCTAAAAGATTTATGGAAAAATTAAACCAAAAATAGAAAACTATGAAACTAAAAAATTTGTATTTAGCTTTTTTTGCATTATTAACTTTTAATTTTGCAATTGCTCAGGAATCAGTAAAATTACCTGAACCAGATAAGACCGGAGGGAAACCATTAATGCAAGCATTAAATGAGCGAAGCTCATCACGTGATTTTATCGATAAAGATTTAACAGAGAAACAATTATCAGATTTATTGTGGGCAGCATATGGTATTAATCGTGCCGAAGCCGGAAAACATACAACTCCAACTTCAAAAAACAAACAAGATATTGAAATTTATATAACAACAAAAAAAGGTGTATTTCTATATATTCCAGAAGAACATTCCTTAAAACAGATTTCAAATGAGGATTTGAGAAAAGTTACGGGAAAACAAGCTTTTGTAAAAGAAGCAGCCGTGAATTTAATTTATGTTTCAGATTTTGATAAGCTTGGAAAAGGCGATGATAATACTAAATTGATGACAGCAGCAACGCATTGTGGCTTTATAGGTCAGAATGTTTATTTGTATTGTGCATCAGAAGGATTAATAACCGTTTTTAGAGCATGGATTGATAAAAATGAAATAAGAGAAGCTTTGCAACTAAAAGAAAATCAAAAGGTAATATATAGTCAAACTGTTGGATACTCTAAATAATTAATAATTAAAAATACGAATCAATGTCGTTTAGTTTATTGTTTTTGTAACTTAAAGATTGAGATTCCCGCTTTCGCAGGAATTACAATAGAACAGGAAAACATATCCATTGTAATTCCGCACTTCTGACTGCCGTCAGGCAGGTGATGCGGAATCTTATAAACTAAATTACATTAATAAAAATAATTATAACTAACTGCTAATAGCAATTAGCTAACAGCTTAAAAAAATGAAATATAATTTTGATGAGATTGTAAATCGTGAAAATACAGCATCTGTTAAGTACGATTTAAGAGTTGAATTATTTGGAAAGAAAGATGTAATTCCAATGTGGGTTGCAGATATGGATTTTAAAACTCCTGATTTTATTATTAATGCAATTAAGGAGCGTACAAAGCATGAAGTGTTTGGTTATAGCATTCGACCGAAATCATATTTCACATCTATAATAAATTGGCTAAAAAGAAGACATCAATGGACAGTCCAAGAAGATTGGATATCATTTGGTCCTGGAATTGTTCCCGCTATAAATATGGCTATTTTGGCATATTCTAATGAGGGAGATAAAATAGTTGTTCAACCACCTGTTTATTTCCCGTTTTTCTCTGCTATTGAAAACAATAATCGTACATTAGTTGAGAATCCTCTTGTATTAAAAAATAATCGGTATTGTATTGATTTTAATGATTTAGAGGATAAGCTTAAAGATGCAAAAATGTTCATCTTATCAAATCCTCATAATCCGGGAGGATCTGTATGGACAAAAGAAGAACTTAAAAAGTTGGGAGAGTTGTGTGTTGATAATAATGTTCTGATTATGTCTGATGAAATACATGCCGATTTGGTTTTTAGTGAATATACATTTACTCCATTAGCATCTATTTCAGAAGCTATAGCAAATTATACTGTAACGTTTATTGCTCCGAGCAAAACTTTTAATATGGCTGCTTTGTCAACTTCTTCTGTTATTACTTCAAACAAAGAGTTAAAAGAAAAATATGATAAGGTTTTGGATACAATTCATGTTGGAATGGGAAATGTATTTGGAACAGTCGCTTCAGAGGCTGCTTATAATCAAGGAGACGAATGGCTCGATCAGCTTATGGAATACTTGTCAGGAAACTTAGATCTTATGCAAGATTTCTTTGAAGAAAGAATTCCTGAAATTAGAATGATTCGACCTGAAGGTACTTATCTGGTTTGGTTAGATTGTTCTGAGTTAAATCTGAATGATAAAGACTTAAAAGATTTTATGATCAATGATGCAGGATTAGGTTTTAACGATGGCAGAATGTTTGGAACAGGTGGTGATGGATTCATGCGTATGAATATTGCCTGCCCCAGACAAATAATTTTAGATGCACTTATTCGTCTCGAAAAAGCAGTAAATAATCTTAAATAGTATGGCAGATAAGGGATTTCAATTAAAAGTGATTATTCCAACTGACGATGGATTTAATATTTCTTATAAAGTTTTTTAAAATGCTTCGTATTATTTAATATATAATAATTTATTTCAATTTATTCTTTGTCATCTGGATCATCATCATCGTCCTCATCCAATGCAGAAACAAGTCCTCCAGAGAAATTCCCATCAAGCTTTTTAATAAATGATTCCTGCTGTTTTTTCAATCTTTCAGATTCTTCAACCTTCTTTTCCAATTCTGCTTCTCTACGTGATGACTCTTCTTGTGTTGCTTGAAGCTCTTCCATGTTTTGGCGCATTTCTTCTTCTTGAGCTCTCATTTCCTCAGCCTGTTGTTTAGTTCTTTCAAGAAGTTCTGCAGTTCTAATATTTACTTTAACAGTAGAAAGAGTTGCTGCTATATTTTCACCTATTTTCTCTACAAATTCTATCTGATATTTTTTGAATTCACGGAACGAAGCCATTTCAATAACTCCATAAACATTATCATTTATAACTAAAGGTACAATTAAAATGCTTTTAGGATTATCTTCCCCTAAACCAGATGTGATTGATATATAATCATTTGGAATGTCTGAAATAAAAATGGTTTCACTTTCCTGAACGGCTCTACCAACTAATCCAACACCCATTTCAATACGATTCTCAAGAAATTTCTTACGGTTAAATGCGTATGCAGCAGCCATCTCAATAAACTTATTATTTTCATCGTCATCGTTAACAATAAAAAGCCCACCTTGATTTGCATCGCAATACTTAACAAGATTACTTATTACATCGTATGAAAGTTTATCAATATCATCGTTGTTTTGTCTTAAAATATCACTGAATTTAGAAACACCCTGAGAAGCCCAGTTACGTTGATCATCTTCTTTTTTTCTTCTGGATTCTTCTTCTGTAGCATGTTTTAAATTCGTACGCATCTCAAGTAATCCAACTCCTAAATCGTCTTCATCACTTAAAGGAACAAAGGAGCTTTCAAAATTTCCTTTTCCAATTTCAAGTGCAAAATCAGTAGTTTCTTTTAAACCTCTGATTAAAGCATTAAGAGCAGCAGCCATTTCACCAATCTCATCATTTCTTTCCTTTATTTGTTTTTTAGGCATTTTTCCTTGCCCCATTAGAGAAAGAACATTTTGTATTATATTGATCGGTTTAATAATCATTTGAGCAAGGTACAAAGCAATAATAATGGCTATTACTATTAATATTACTCCCGATATATAAATGAAATTTTCAAAATCAATAAATGATTTTGCCATATCTTCTGTAGCCATACTTACTTTAGTTTCATGTTTCTCTGTTAATTCAGCAAGTCTTTTAATAAGATGATCACTTAAAGTAATAATTTCGCCACCATTTGTAATTTTAGGATATATCTCCTGTTTTAGCATTTGTACATTATTATAGCTTTCAGGTGTACTAAGTTTATTCATTATATCCCTGTGTAATGGAAATAAAGAATCATTTATCGCTACATAAATATTCTCATAACATTCCTGCTCTTCCGGAGTCCAGTTATTTGAAAGTTTTAATATCTTTTCATGAATAGTAGGTAAATCTTTAATATGCAGATTTATTAATTTTAGTTTATCCTCAGTTTCAGATTTCTTATCAATGTAAACCCAGTTTTTGATTAACATTTTGGTTGAAATCATCATAGTTGAAAGTTCCCTTACAAGATCTGCTGACGGAATATCTACGTTTGAAATTTCTTTATTTACATCAACACTTTCTTTTAACATATTTGTAATCATAATAATATTAAGAAAGATTGCCAATGTAACTATCCCAAAACCAAGAATAAGTTTTTTTGCTATGGTAAATTTGAAATTCATAATTAGTAAATGAGTTTAAAATTTAAGTGATTCTAAGATAAGAATTAATTTTAAGTTTGATTAAATTAATCCTACTTTATTTAAATAATAAGCACTAAGTAACAAAATTAATAATAATTTATTGAATTTAATCGCTTATATATAGATACTCTTATCATAAGTAATATTAGTCAGAAATAAACCTTGCGCTGGAACTGAAACTCCTGCTTCGGATCTGTTTTTACTTTCAATAATTTGAATAAAGTCATCTAATGATAATTTCTCTCTTCCAACTTCCAGTGTAGTTCCCACAATTGCACGAACCATATTCCTAAGAAAACGATCAGCCGAAATTGTGAATTTTATTTTATGTTCTTCTTGTGACCAAAAGGCTTCTGTTATTTTACAGTTATTGGTTTTTACATCTGTATGTAATTTACTAAAGCTTGTAAAATCTGTATAATTATATAAAAGATCACATGCTTTATTCATTAGTTCGATATTAAGATCTTTTGGGAAATAATATGAGCTTTCAAGTAAAAAAGGATCCTTCTTAGTATGAATGAAATAATGGTATGTTCTGCTGCTTGCATCAAATCGTGCATGTGCATCTTGTTTAACCAACTTTATATTATGAACAGCAATATCTCTTGGCAAAATACTATTTATCTTAAAAAGAAACTTTTTGTCTGATAGCAAATCAGAATTATTTGTTTCAAAATGAGCAACAAAATAGCTTGAATGAACACCTGTGTCTGTTCTACCTGCACCGGTTATTTCAATATCTTCTCTTAAAATCGTTGAAAATGAATTAGTTAATACTTCCTGTACTGAAATAGCATTAGGTTGAATTTGCCAACCATGATAGTTAGTTCCTTTATAACTTAACTGAATAAAATATCTGGATTTCACTTTATTAAAATATTTAATACAAAGATAAAATAAATAAATATTCTTGTAATCCTGAATCCCTATTATTCCTTTAAAAAGTATTATAAATTCTTAAAACCATTTAACATTTTTTAACACAAAATTGATTTAATATTGTCATGATTTTACAATGACAGAAGTAGAATTATTAGTTAACAATTATTTTTTATGTATCTTTTCAAAAATTATTAAATATGAAC
>DAOWGM010000048.1 GCA_030637515.1 Bacteroidales bacterium | reverse complement strand
TTCTTATGTCCTTTTATTGCTATTAATAATCTATTCCTATATAAAATACAGGGAACGAAGCTTCCATCAGGAAAAAGAAATACTTGAAAAGAAAGTTCAGGAAAGAACTGTAGAGATAAAACAACAAAATGAAGAAATTACGGCTCAACGGGATGAGATAGAAGCTCAACGGGATTATGTTGTTGAGCAAAAACAAGAAATTACAGATAGTATAAATTATGCACAAAGAATACAATCTGCCATTTTACCACCGGAGACATACATTACTGAATTACTACATGAAAATTTCATATTTAATAAACCAAGAGATATTGTTAGTGGTGATTTTTACTGGGTAAAACAAATCAATCATTATATAATTATTGCAGTTGCAGATTGTACAGGTCATGGAGTTCCGGGTGCATTTATGAGTATGCTTGGCATAAGTTATTTGAATGAAATAGTACAAAGAAGGGAGATTACAAAGCCTAATCAGGTTTTAAATGAACTAAGAGTTCAAATAAAGCATTCTTTAAGACAACATGGACAAAAAGATGAATCTAAAGATGGGATGGATATGGCTTTATGTGTTATTGATACTAAGAAAAATATAATGCAATATTCCGGTGCTTTTAATCCTTTGTATATAATTAAAGAAGTAAATGGAGTGCCAGAGCTAAATGAAATAAAGGCTGACAGAATGCCCGTGGGAATTCATTTTGGGATTGATAAAGCCTTTACTAATCATGAAATTCAAATTGAAATTGGGGATACATTTTATATTTTTTCAGATGGATATGCAGATCAGTTCGGAGGCAAGGAAAATAAAAAATTCATGAGTAAAAATTTTAAGAAGTTACTGTTAGAAATATATACTCAGCCTATGCATGAACAAAAGGAAGTTCTGGACAAAACATTAAGTGATTGGATGGATGGTCAAGAGCAAATGGATGATATATTAGTTGTTGGGGTGAGGGTTTAATAATGAGAAGATTGAATAAAACGGCTGGTAACACGCGTTCAAATTCAATGCGGGGTTTTGTGGTTTAACAAGTTATCGTTACTTTTAGGTTTCATTATCAACGGGTGATAAAGAAACAGGGCGGCAATCCCGCACATAAATTTAACGCGGGACCGTTAGCGGTAATAAATTTATTTGAAAATGAGAACGACTTTAACTCTAATTTTATTTTTTACTTTCTCGATTGCTTTTTCTCAATCTGAGAAAATTATTGGAACTTGGCAAGCATCTAAAGGATATTTAACTGCAACTAAAAAATTTAGTCAAAGCAAGTGTCTGACTGAATTTTATTTAAAAGATACTAGAGCAAAGACTAATGAATTAGAAACAGATTATAAAATTGAAAATGACAGTTTATTTGATTATTGGAAATTTGTTAATTCTGATAAAGAAGTAGTAAATAAAAAGGAATCGTTTAAAATTGTATTCTTTTCTGATAGCTTGATGAAACTAAAAGGAGAAAGTGGTGATATTTATGAATACAAGAAACTCAGTTCAGAAATTCCTGAGACTAATACAAAGCTTCCAAATACATTTTACTATGATAGTTTTGGTTTGGGATGTATTTCAGATACTTTAACTGCACCAGAATACGGATACGAGAATTGTTTATGTTTCGGGGAAATTAATTTTAAAACTTCACTTAATGAATATATTGAAAAGTTTGGTGAACCTGATAAAATTATGGACAATGAAGATGGTTCAAAATATTATATCTTTATTTTGTCTCAATCAGAAGAAACATTTTCATACTTTGCAGTTCAAATATTGAATAATGAAACAATAGCTATTCAGTTGACCGGTAAAGACAGTTCAATTCCAATTTCATTTTCAACGATAAAACTTGGTGACTATTTTACTTATGTAAGTGGTAGACTTGGAAAAAATTATATTAAAGAAGAAGTTGAAGAAATAACAGGTTTTATTTGGGATTATAATCCATTTCCATTCTCAATAGAATTTAAGGACTTAAAAGTTTATTCTATTAGACTTACTAAAAAATAAATTTACAACCGCTAACATCGGGTCATAAAACATGCGGGGTTTTGGTGGTTCGCAATCATTTTACTATCTTCAAATTTTATTAACCGGGGATAGGGAAACAGGGCGAAAACCCGCACGATTTCATACACGACGAACGTTAACAACCATACTTCAAAAAAATCCACAAAATTAGTTCTCGAATTGCGAACTTTTTACTATATTTGCAAAAAGAATTAAACTATGGAAAGAATATTT
>DAOWGM010000070.1 GCA_030637515.1 Bacteroidales bacterium | reverse complement strand
TCAAGCAATTATAATGCAATTATTGGTTATCAAGCAGGTCTAAATAATTCAGGCAACTATAATGCCATTTATGGTCCTTTAGCTGCTTATTCCAATACAGGTAGTAATAATGCTATTTATGGTTATAAAGCAGGAAATAGTAATTCAGGTAGTAGTAATGCTATTTTTGGACCAAATGCAGGTGCAGTAAATTCAGGTGATAATAATGCTATATATGGTTTTAATGCAGGAAATACAAACTCCGGCGATAATAACTCAATTTATGGGCCTAATGCTGGTTTATCTAATGACGGAACAGGCAATAGCTTTTTTGGACAAAATAGTGGTGCAAAAAACGAAGGAAATTACAATGTTTTTATGGGGTATTACTCAGGTACCAATAATACAGCAGGAGCAAATAATGTGTTTATAGGTAACTGGAGTGGTTATGGTAACGACGAAGGTCAGGATAATGTTATAATTGGTTTTCAGGCCGGACGATTTAATTATGATGCTTCAGGAAATGTGTTTGTAGGATTCAAAAGTGGATGGAGTAATGCTATAGGAGCAACAGGAACAGAGGGTTCTTATAACACATTTATTGGTTATGAATCCGGTTACTTACATAAAACAGGATTAAGAAATACTGTTATGGGTTACCAATCCGGTTATAATCTTGATGACGGAACAAGTAATGTAATAATTGGAAATGTCGCTGGTTATAATAATACCGATGGTAATAAAAATGTTTTTGTAGGTGATTCAGCTGGATATACTAATAATACTGGATCATATAATGTTTTTATTGGTGAAGCAGCCGGAGCAGGTAATAGTACAGGAAAATATAACTCAATGATTGGATACCAGGCTGGTTTAAATAGTACTGGCTCATATAACGCAATATACGGATATAGATCAGGTCTTAATAATTCAGGAAATTACAATTCATTCTTTGGTTCTTTTGCAGGCTACAACAATACAGGTGATTATAATACTTATATTGGATATTATTCTGGATATTTTAATGGAAGTGGAGAGTATAATGTATATCTTGGTTATCAAAGTGGTAGGCTTTCAGGGTATGGAACCACTGATGACCCTAGTTATAATACCTATATAGGTTATCGAACGGGATACAATATGAGGCGTGGTGAGTACAATACTTTTATTGGTTTTAATTCCGGTTATTCCTCAAATAGTTCGTCAACTACAGGTTCAAGAAATACTGCTGTTGGCCATAAAACTGGTTATAAGCTTACTTCTGGTTCTGCAAATGTGTTTATTGGTGATTCAACCGGTTACTCCAATACATCAGGAGCACATAATGTATTTTTAGGGTATAATGCAGGTTCAGCAAATACAACAGCTTCTTTTAATGTTTTTATTGGAGATGAAGCCGGATTAACTAATAGTACAGGATGGCGAAATATATTTATAGGAAACTGGGCAGGGAAAGCAAATACAACAGGAAGTGATAATGTGATAATTGGTTCTTTAGCCGGAAGATTAAATGATGAAGGTTCGCAAAATACTTTTGTAGGATTTGCTTCAGGAAACGTTAATACAGACGGACACGATAATTCTTTTTTTGGAACAAGAGCTGGTTGGAAGAATACATTGGGAAATTATAATACGTTTATGGGTTATGAAGCAGGTGCGTCAAACACAGATGGTGAAAATAATGTATTTGTTGGAAATGTAGCCGGGGCTGCAAATTTAACAGGTGATAAAAATGTTTTTATAGGAGACTCTGCAGGATATGGTAATACATCAGGAAACTATAGTGTATACATTGGCGAAGCAGCAGGTTTTACAGGGAACGATCCTTATAATGTATTTATCGGATATCAGAGTGGTTACAGTAATTTAGGAAATTATAACACATTTGTTGGTTATAGGGCAGGTAAAGCAAATACAACTAATAGTGGACAGGTTTATATTGGCTATAATGCAGGAGTAAAAGCAACAGGCGATAATAATACGCTTATGGGTTATTCAGCTGGATCAAGCCTCTTAACAGGTGGAAATAATGTTTTTCTTGGGTATTTTTCGGGTAGTGGTGTTTCAACCGGAACAGGAAATGTTTTTATAGGTTATTTTTCTAGATATTCAGGAACAAATGTGTCAAATAAGTTAGTTATTGGAAATTCAAGTTCCGAAAAATTAATCGAAGGTGATTTTAGTACTGATGATGTAAAAATTAATGGAGACTTTACAGTTCATGGAGGCTCAGGTTATGCTAATTTAATTTTAAATAGTACTGCAACTACTGGAACAGAAAATAGAATTCATTTTCAGGAAAATAGTTCGACTAAGGCATGGTTAGGTTATCAAACCACCTCAAATTATATATTCCTATACGAAGGTGGCAGAAATAGTTTTGTGTCAAAAGGAGGATTGATTGGAATAAATGAATTAACACCTAATTCAACTCTGCATGTTGATGCTCCATCCGGAGAAAATGCATTTAGAGTTCAGGTAGCTGGCTCAAGTAAGTTAGTTGTAACATCAGGTGGTACCGTTGGAGTGAGGACTGTAGCTCCGAGTAGTACTTATGCACTTTATGTTACGGGTAGTGCTTATGCAACAGGTACATGGTCGGGTTCTGATGAAAGATGGAAAAAGAATATTTCAACAATTCCTAATGGCCTTGATAAAATTAATGGATTATCCGGAGTTGAATTTGACTGGAGGACAGATGAGTTTCCGGAACATGAGTTTGATTCAGGAAGACAAATTGGTTTTATTGCACAGGATGTTTTAAAAGTATTACCTGAGGTTGTTAAACAAGACGATAAGGGATATTATTCTGTCGAATATTCTAAAGTTGTTCCTGTTTTGGTAAATGCAATTAAAGAACAACAACAACAAATAGATAAACAACAAGAACAAATTAATATGTTAATTAAGGAACTGGAAGAATTGAAGAAATAAAGATAATTAATGCAGAAATCTATATATCAGCAAAGAGTATTAATTAAAAATTAAACAAATGATCCTTTCAATTAAATATTTCAAGCAAAGAGATGCAAAAAGGTATTTACTTACCCTTTGTTTTGTATTTCTGGCATCATTAACCTTTGCGCAAAAGGGAGTAATAAATAATGGTGCAAAAATGATTATTAATTCAGGTGCCGTTGTTAAAATTTCAGGACCGGATGCTGATTATACTAATGTTACAAAATTTGGTATCGATGGAAGAATTGAATTAGACGGGAAGATTGAGATTGAAGGTAACTGGATAAATAATGCCGTAACGGGCGGTGTGTTAATAAACACTACGGATAGAAATGGCGAAATTTATTTTATTGGTAATTCTACGCAGTTAATTGGAGGGAGCAGACTTACGTTCTTTGAGAAAATAATTAATGGCAATACATCAGGATTAAATCTTGGTGCAAATATTATAGTTTACGATTCGCTAAAATTGGATAGCGGATTAGTAGCAATATTTGATAACGATTTAGCTTTAGGAATATATGGAAGGGTCTCAGGTAATTTTGATTCTAATAAAATGATTGTTGTTAATGGTACAGGAAGGCTTGTTAAAAGTGTTGGAGGTGTTGGATCATTCACTTTCCCTGTAGGTGACACAACATCTGTAGATGAATATTCACCTGTCGATTTTACTTTAAATTCTCATGGAGGATTATCATCAGCATGGGTAAGTGTTCATGTTAGCGATGAAAAACTTGCAGAAAATACAAGTCCTGATGAATATTTAACAAGATACTGGACATTAGAATCTAATGGAATAAGCATCCCAAATTACGATGCCGATTTTCATTATTTACAGTCTGATGTAATTGGAACTGAATCAGATATTTATGCGGCAGAATACGATGGATCATCTAGATCCGTATTTTCGGTCGTTGATGATGGAGCAAATGTTTTATCTGTTTCAGGAATGTCAACTTTTGCAAATTATACAGGAGTCGATGGAACTCCACCAACAGTTATAGTTACAACCGGAGAATATGATCCTACAAGTGCTAACCCAATACCATTTACGGTTACATTTAGTGAAACAGTAACAGGATTTGATGATAATATAAATGATATAACTGTCGGTAATGGAGACGCTGGTGCAATTACAGGTACTGGTTCTGTTTATTACTTTAGTGTAATTCCTGACGGTGATGGAAAAGTTACTATTGATATTCCATCAGGTGCTGCTAATGATATAGCTGGAAATGAAAATACTGCATCAGCTCAATTTGCTATAGATTATGATGGAACAAGACCAACTGTTGCAATTTCTACAGGTGCAATTTCTTCACCAACGAATGTTACTCCAATACCGGTAACAGTAACATTTAGCGAAAAGGTAAGTGACTTTGATATTGACGATATTGAGATATATTTAGGATCTAAGGGTGCATTGAGCACTTCAGTTGATAGTACTGTGTTTGGTTTTAATCTAACACCTGCCGAAGGTAACATAACAATTGATATAAATGAAAATGTAGCAACTGATTCTGCGGGAAACTTCAACGAAGCTGCTGATCAGTACTTAATAACATTTGATAGTACAAACCCTGTAGCTGTATTTACTTCAGACGAAAGTGTAATAACAAACTTAGCAGAGTTTTCAGTTACAATTGATTTTGGTGAGGCAATAACAGGTTTTGAGTTGCTCGATCTTTCCAACGGAAATTGCAATATTGGTTTAACACCTGATAAACTGGATACCAGCTGGATTATTACAGTAAATCCTATTGAAGATGGACCTGTATCAGTTGGGTTATTAGGAGATAAGGTTCTTGATCTTGCTGGTAATGGAAATATTGAAGGAACATCATTTGCAATTCAGTACGATGGTACATCGCCAACAGTTCTAATTGAGTCATCTGAATCATCACCAACAAATGCAACTACAATTCCATTAACAATAACTTTCAGCGAACCTGTAAGTGGATTTGATATGGAAGATATAGTTCCTGCAAATGTATCATTAGAAGCAATGTCAATGACAACTGGTGATAGTGCAATATTTACATTAAATGCAACAACACCAACAGGTACACCTATAACAATAAGTATTGGTACCAATGTAGCTACAGACGAAGCGGGTAATGGAAACGTAGCTGCAACTCCTTTTAGTTTAATATATGATGGAACTAATCCTGGTATTTTATTATCAAATCCTGATGATCAAGCTACAGGAGTACCGGTAAATACAAATCTTGAAATTGATTTTGATGAAGTCGTAAATGCAGGTACCGGGTTTATTCGTTTATTTGAAACTGGTGGAAGTGAAGTTGCTACATTCAATGTTGAAAGCCAGATAACTGGATCTGGTACATCTTCAATTGTTGCAGATCCTGCTATTACTTTAGAAAGCTTAACAGCTTATCACGTTAATATTGATGCAACAGCATTTGACGATGAGGCTGGTAATAGTTTTGATGAAATTTCAGATCAAACAACATGGAACTTTACAACGGCTGATGTTAATGTGCCTGTAATTGATTCTGAGTCTCCAGATGATAATGCTCCGAATGTTGCAATTGATGCAAATCTTCAAATTACATTTAACGAACCTATTCAGGCAAATGCATTAGGTGGATATGTTCAAATTTATAATTCTGCTGATGTATTATTCGATGAGTTTAATGTTGACTCTGAAGTAAGTATTGGAGGCAGTGTAGTTGATATTACTGTTCCAGGTAATTTTGTTGGTGAAACCGGATATTATGTATTAATAGACGATACAGCATTCCAGGATCTTACAAATAATTACTTCGGAGGAATAACAAATAAAGCTACTTGGAACTTTGTAACTGCCGATGTAACCGATCCTACAATTAATACTATTGATCCGGTTGATAATGCACCCGCAGTTCCAATTAATTCAGATTTAGTTATAACATTTGATGATGAGGTAGCACTTGGTTCAGGTTTCATAACAATTTACAATACAACTTTACCTTCTGTTCATCAGTCATTTAATGTTGAAATAGACCCATTAGTAACAGTAGATGGTATGTCTATTACAATTAATCCTGATGACTTTGATAGTGAAACAGATTATTACGTTCAAATTGATCCTACAGCAGTAGATGATACATCAGGTAATAGTTTTGCAGGAATTTCAGATGCAACAACTTGGAATTTCACAACAGCTGATATTACAGATCCAACTGCTGTAATAACTTATTCGGGAGCTGATCCTACAAATATGCCTTTTGTTGTTACTATTACATTTAACGAAGCTGTTCAGAATTTTGTAAAAGGTGATTTATCAATAGGTAACGGAACAGCTTCTGATTTATCTACTACAAACGATACTGTATTTACTACAACAATAACACCTTCAGCTCAAGGTACTGTTTCGGTAATATTACCGGCAGGAAATGTTCAGGATTTGGCAGGTAATAGCAACAGTTTAGCTTCAAATCCAATTACAGTTGATTTTGATAATATTCAACCAACAGTTAGTATTAGTTCTGGTCAATCAGGAACAATAAATGCTAACTTGTTTGTTACTATTCTATTTAGTGAAGAAGTAACAGGCTTTAATACAGACAGTATTACTGTTGGAAATGGATCTGTAATAGACTTAATTGAGCAAACAACAGGAATAGAATGGGATGCAGAAATCATCCCTGATTTCGATGGTGAAGTAACTGTTGGTATCCTTGCTGGTAAAGCAAAAGATCTGGCTGGTAATGAAAATATAGCTGCTTCTCAGTTTAGTATTATTTACGACGGTGCAGGACCTGCAATATTTAGCACATATCCTGATCTTGGAGATACCGATATTCCGGCAAATTCAAATCTAATGATTACGTTTGATGAATTTGTTTATGAAGGATCAGGCGATGTATATATTTACGAAAGTGATGGTACGCCACATACATTAGTAAATGTTGCAGATATTACTGGTTATGGTACAAATACTATCACAATTAATCCATCTGGTTTATTTGGAAGCGAGATTGATTACTACGTTTTAATTGATGCAGGTGCATTTGTCGACGGTATTGGAAATGGATTTGGAGGAATAGCCTCAACAACTTACTGGACATTTACTTCAGATGATATCGTAAAACCAACGATGATTAGTGTTAATCCTACTAATGGTTCATTTGATGTCTCTGTTAGTACAAATCTGCAAATTACTTTTAGTGAGCCGGTATTTGAGAATATTGGTAACATTACAATCAAAGACGATGATTCTGGAGAAGATAAAGAAGTAATTAATGTACAGGGACCTTATGTAAGTGTGCTTTCAAATGTGGTTACTATTGATCCTTACTATGATCTTGATGGTTCAACAAATTACCATATCATAGTTGATGAAAGTTCATTTAGAGATGAGTCAAATAACTATTTTGATGGTATACTTTTAGAAACAGATTGGGCATTTATTACAGAAGACATAACAGTACCTGAGGTTGTTACTTTAACACCTGCAGATGATATTAGCGGAGTTTCTGTTACAGCAAATCTGGAAATACTATTTACCGAAGAAGTAGTAGCAATAGGCGGAATGGATATTGTTATTATGAATGCTTCAGGACCAATTGAACATGAAAGAATAGATGTTCAGTCTACTCAGGTTGATATAGTTGGAGACGAGGTTACAATTAATCCTTCTGTTGATTTTAATGAGCTGTCAAGCTATTATGTATTAATTGACTATGGCGCATTTGAAGATGTAACCGGAAATAAATACGATGGTATCACAGATGAAACAATCTGGAACTTTGTAACTGAAGCAGATATTACTTCACCTACAGTTGAAATAACATCATCTGAATCAGGAACAGTAACAGGTAATTTTGATGTTGTAATAACATTCAGCGAAAATGTAACTGGATTTGCAAGTGATGATGTATCCGTAGGTAATGGTACAATTGCTGGATTCTCAGAAACAGTTGCAGGTCAGGCATGGACAGTAACAATTAACCCAACAAGTGATGGTAATGTAACTGTTAATGTGGATGCTGGTGTTGCACAGGACGCTGCAGGTAATGACAACCTTGCTGCTAGCCAGTTCATAATTACATACGATTCAGGTGTTGGTATCAAAGAAATCACAATACCTTACAAAATCAATATTTTTGCTGACAGAAACTTTATTATTCTGGAATTCACAAATGAAGGTGAATATCAATTTAATGAAGGTAAGATTGAAGTTTATAATTTACTTGGTCAGAAAATGCTAAGTGAAAATATCGATGACTTTAATAGATTTAAAACGAAAGTTAATAATTCAGCCTCTCAAATATATGTTGTGAAAGTAATTATTGACGAACAAACATATATTAAGCGATTGTTTATTGAATAGTTTTTAGATAATATTGCAATATTTTTAAAAGACAGAATACTATTTTTTAGTATTTTGTCTTTTTGTTTTTTATATTTATATAGTTTTTCTATAGAAACGACTTTATTATGATAAAAAAGAATTTAATTCTCTGTTTATTAGTTATATCGTTTATTTCGTTACATGCGCAAATAAACACAAACGGAATTCCTTTAATAAAAAATTATACATCGTCTGATTATAGTGCCGCAGAACAAAATTGGGCTATTTGTGAAGATGATAGAGGAGTCATATATGTTGGGAATAATGATAATGGAGTAATGGAGTTTGATGGTTCAAAATGGAAGAAAATACCAATTTCAAATAATTCAATTATAAGATCCTTAGCTTATTCCGAAGGAACTGTTTATGTTGGTGGAGTAGAAGAATTTGGATATTTAGCTCCTGATATAAATGGAGAAATGAAATATCATACATTAACAGATCAGTTAGATACTATTGATTTTCAAAATGTTTGGAAAATTATTGCAGTTGAAAATGATATTTACTTTTGTTGTTATAATGATATTTTTAAGTTTAAAAATAGAAAGTTTGTAAAAAAATACAAGAATAAGGTAGATTTATCCTTTTTAAGTTTTAATATTAATAATAAAATATATTGGGGGAATATTAATGAAGGATTGTTTGAAATAAAGAATGATTCAGTTGTACATGCGTTAGGTGGTGAGTTTTATAAAGAGATTGATATTTTTATCATGCTGCCCTGGAATGAAAAGGAGATATTAATAGCAACTATGGGGCAGGGGAATTATATCTATAATCCTCAGACTGGATTGTCGAAATCCGTTGCTTCTCTTGGACCTAAATATAAAGAATTGAACGATCTATTAGATGAATCACAATCATATAATGGAATTAGACTTAGCAATGGGAATTATGCATTTGCTACTTTAAACAACGGTTGTATTATATTTAATTCAGAAGGAGAAATAATTTATAAGCTTGATAAAAATAATGGATTGCTTGATAATACTGTAATTAATTTATTTGAATCAAGAGACAGAAATCTTTGGCTTGGTTTAAACACTGGAGTTTCTTTTATTGAACTAAATACTCCGTTTACACTATTTGATCAGAAGTATGGTTTTGAAGGAATTGTAACAGATGTTATCAGGTTTAATGGAGTATTATTTGTATCAACAAATACGGGTGTATATTATTTGAGCTTTAATGAAGATGAGATTCCTGAGTTTAAAAAAATTCCTATTAATGTAAAAGCAAATACAGTCTGGCAAATGGTAATTTGTACTGACTCAGAAACTGGTAAAGAAAAATTGTTATTTGCAACTGATTATGGAGTTTGGGAGTACAAACATGGAAAAGATCCTGAAGATTTAACTCCTGATAAACCTTATGAAAGTGAAGTCATATATCAGTCAAAGTTTAATCCTGAAAGATTGTTCATAGGTTATGGCAGTGGAATTGCATTGCTAGAATTTAAAAATGGTAAAATATATGACAAAGATAAATTTTCTAATATTTCAGAAAAAGTTACATCAATAACAGAGGATGACGAAGGGAATATTTGGGTTGGTACTGATCTAAAGGGAATTATTAAATTAAGACCAGACTTAACATATACTAACTACGGTGTTGAAGAAGGATTGCCGGATTTGGCAAAGAATGATGTATATAGTATTAATAATGATATTATTATAATAACACAAAAAGGCTTGTTTTATTACAATAGTAAAACAGATAAGTTTGAGAAATATAAAGGATTTGGAGAAAAATATTATTCATCGGATCATGAGATTAGAAGTATCTTTTTTGAAAAGAGTAATGAATATTATGTTATTTTAGTAAATCCTGGAACAAATTTGGAATATATAGAAAAAGTAAGCATTTCACAGGATCGTATTATTACTGTCAATGATATTCCATTTAAAAGACTTCATGGTAATGCATTTCAAGAAATTGCTTTTGAAGGTGAAAATGATATCTGGATAGCTGCTTCGGATGCCATTTATAATTATAAAGAAAACCTAGAAGATAGTTTTACAAATTATTATTACAGTATAATAAGGCAAACCGAAATTGGTATTGATTCTGTAATCTTTTCCGGAACATTTTACGATGATACTTCCAGTTTAAAAGTAACTTTAAAACAACCTGATGAACTTAATAAAGTTGTAGATTTTAAAGACAATTCATTTAGTTTTTATTATTCTTCACCATTCTTTCCAACTGATGAGGTTAAGTATAGTTATATGCTTGAAGGGTATGAAAGAGAATGGTCGGCATGGAGCCCGAAAAACGAAAAGGAATATACAAACCTGAACAAAGGAAGTTATTCCTTTAAGGTAAAAGCAAAAAATATTTATGGTTTTGAAAGTGAAGTTGCTGAATTTGAGTTTACAATAAAACCGCCTTGGTATCAAACTGTAATTGCCTATTTATTTTATTTTATTCTTGCCATTGTTGTTGTTTATATAATTGTTAAAGTATATACCAGAAGATTGGAACTTGAAAAAATACGATTGGAACAAATTGTTAAAGAAAGAACAGAAGAGGTTGTTAAGCAAAAAGATGAAATTGCTGATAAAAACAGAAGTATTACAGATAGTATAGAATACGCTAAAAGAATTCAAACAGCTATATTACCATCACAAGAATTAGTCGAGGAAATTCTTCCTGAACATTTTATATTATTCAGACCTCGTGATATTGTAAGCGGCGACTTTTACTGGATGGCAAAAAAAGAAAATCTTCTTGTAATAATTGCAGCAGACTGTACAGGACATGGTGTTCCTGGGGCATTTATGAGTATGCTGGGAGTTTCATTCTTAAATGAAATTGTAAACACGAACGAAGTAACTACTGCTAACGTAATATTAAACAATTTAAGAGCAGATATTAAGAAAACTCTTGGACAGGAAGGTAAGGAAGGTGAAGCAAAAGATGGAATGGATATAGCCTTATGTATTGTCGATTTTGATAATTTAAAAATGCAATATGCCGGAGCATATAATCCATTATATATATACAGAGATAATGAGCTTATGGAGATTAAAGCTGATAGAATGCCTATAGGAATATGGGTTAAAGAAAAAGAGTCTTTTACAAATAACGATATAGATCTTAAAAAAGGAGATGTATTTTATATTTTCTCAGATGGTTTCCAGGATCAGTTTGGAGGCGAAGATGGTCAGAAGTATAAAACAAAAAATTACAAGAAATTATTACTTGAAATTCACCAAAAACCTATGGCTGAACAGCGAGAAATTCTCGATACAACTGTTGATAAGTGGCGTGGAAAATGGGAGCAGGTTGATGATATAATAATAGTAGGAATTAGAGTGTAAATTAGATAAAAGTATAAATAAAAACCGGTAGCATTAAGCTTCCGGTTTTTTCTTTTAGATATAATTATACCTTCTTTTTATATTTTAATATTTCCAATTCCTTATACATAATCTTAATATGTAAATAAAATAAGTAACGTGATATAATCAACGAAAGAAATAAAATAATAGCAATAAAAGCTAAATCATTAATTACATTATCTATTGTAAAATTGAATAGAAATGAAACAACTACAGCAAGTAAAAAGGTGAAAATAATCTGACCAATGTAAACGGCAATAGGGAATATATATAAAATACTACAAACTAAAATAGAAATTGCTGCCAAGTAATATGATCCATCATTATATTTTACTAATAAAATTGATTTAATAACAGACCACGTTAAAATAAAAAGAGCAATTATTCCATGTACAAGCTTGTGATGTTTTAATATGTTTTTGTGGCTTTTTACCTGATTAAAATAAATATACAAAGTGAAAATGAAAGAGAATACAAAAAAGATAATATCCGTTTTAAAATGGATTAAGAATACCGTTTTATCATGGGTGTATTGTAAAACTGAGATATCGTAAAAAGTAAAAGCAGCAGAAATCAGAATTAAAAAAATAGTAAGGTATTTTGATCTTATATTATTTAAAAAACAAAACCTTTTAGTATAATCTGAGCTTATATTATGAGGATTAATAAATAGTTTATGTAATAGTGTCATTTATAAAGGAAATTAGTTACATAAAAGTAATAAAAAACCCTTAAAATAAAAAAGCCGCTCTAAAGAGCGGCTTGGTGAACCTGGAGGGACTCGAACCCCCAACCTCCTGATCCGTAATCAGGTGCACTATCCATTATGCTACAGGTCCAAATGCGGTGCAAATATATAAAAAAATATTAATTATTAGAATTTTTAGTGCAGCTTTAATATAAATTGTAAATACCTAAATATAAATAGGATAGAGAAATTTGTTAAATAATTATGATCTTATTTCTCGGTTTTCGACACTTATTTATGAAATTGTTTGAATAAATTAATATAAAGATCGTTTAAATTGAAAATTAGTATTACAATTTGTAACTTATACGCTTATCATTTTAGTATATTTTAATAGTATCAATTAATATTAAAAAACACTGTTATGAAAAAGATTGTTAAATGGTTTTTAAGAGTTTTACTTATACTTCTTGGACTAATTATTATTTTACTTATTGTTATCCCAAAATTTTATAAAGATGAAATTTTAACTAAGGTTAAAGATGAAATCAATAATAATGTAAACGCTAAAGTTGAGTTTGTCGATTTTAAACTTTCCATGTTTAAAACCTTCCCAGATTTGAATATTGGCTTACACGAACTATCTGTTACCGGAATAAATCAATTTGAGGGGGATACGCTTGTATATTTTAAGTCATTTAATGTTCAGGTTAATTTAATGAGTGCTATTAAAAAGAATGTAGTAGTAAAGGGTATTATTTTAAATGAACCATTCATAAACGGAAAGGTTTTGGCAGACAGTTCTGTAAATTGGGATATTGCAAAGCCAGTTGAGGAAGTAATCGATACAATTCAGGTAGAAGAGGAGGTAGCAGTTGAAGATTCAGTTTCTGAAACTATGGATTATCGTGTTGATTTGCAGAAATTTCAAATTAAGGATGCAAAAATTAAATACACAGATGAAACTTCAGATATGTCAGCATCCTTAGACAACTTAAATTTCCTTTTAAAAGGAAATTTTGGTGCGGATTATTCTGATTTAACAATAAAAACATCAATTGATGCAATTAATGTAAAAATGGGAGCAATCAAGTATTTGAAAAACACTTCTTTCGGATTTGATGCAACAATTGGAGCCGATCTGGAAAATATGATTTTTACATTTGAAGAAAATTTATTTTCCTTAAATGATATTGCACTTGGCTTTGATGGTGTTGTTAAGATGATGGATGAAGATATTGATTTTGATGTTACATTTAATACGAAAAAAACAAGCTTTAAATCATTGCTTTCTATGGTTCCGGCTATTTATATGGAAGGATTTGAAGAATTAAAGACAACAGGAAATTTAGTTTTAAGTGGCGATATCAAAGGTACTTATAGCGAAACTCAAATGCCTTTAGCAAACATAAAACTGTTGGTAGAAAATGCCAGAATACAGTATCCTGATTTGCCTAAAGCAGTTGAAAATATTAACATCGATTTTTCTGTATTTTATGATGGAGTTGTTAATGACAATACAAAAGTAGATTTGAATAAATTTCATCTTGAAATGGCGAATAATCCTTTTGATCTTTCAATGCACTTAAAAACACCATTTAGCGACCCATATATTGAAGCATCGTTTGACGGGCATATTATATTAAATACTTTAGCTGATGCTTTGCCGCTTGAAGATATGAGCCTTAATGGAGAAATTACTGCCGATGTTGATATTGCAGGAAGTATGTCTACGATAGAAAATGAAAATTACGAAGATTTCAATGCAACAGGTAAATTACAATTAAAGGACTTTATCTATGAGAGTCCTGATTTACCTGCTGCTGTTAAAATAATTGAAGCAACGTTTAATTTCACTCCTCAGTTTTTAGAATTAAAATCATTTGATTCTGAGATCGGAGAAAGCGATTTCCATTTGAATGGCAAAATAGAAAATTATATTCCTTATGCACTTAGTGATGGAACATTAAGGGGAGATTTTAAATTCACTTCGTCATATATCAATGCCAATGAATTTATGACAGAAACTGAAGAAGCTGAGGTCGCTGAGGAAGAAACAGTCGATTCAACTTCAGTAACAACTGTTTTTGAAGTGCCGGACAAGATCGATTTTAAATTAGCTTCTTCATTAGATCATATTTTATACGATAAAATGGATATCAAGAACCTAACTGGAACATTTCTGATTAAAGATAAGAAGGTTTTAATGGATAATCTGAATATGAAAATTCTTGATGGTGAAATAGGTATTGATGGTGAATATAATACTCAGAAAATTGAAGAGCCTACTGTAATTATGGGCTTAGATATTCGTAATATAGAAATTGAATCTGCAGTAAATTCATTCAGTATGATTGAAAAAATGGCACCGATTTTAAAAGATTGCAAAGGAAAAGTGTCGATAAAATTTGATTTTGAAAGCTTGCTTGATTCTGAAATGAGTCCTGTGCTTAGCACGATTGATGGTTATGGTAGATTGAAATCTGATAAAATTGAAGTTATTAGCTCTAAAACTCTTGATCAGTTGGGCGAAGTGCTAAAAATGGCAGATAAATTTGACAATGAATTTAAGGATATTAATATCAGTTTTAAAATAAAAGACGGACGAATTACTGTTGAACCTTTCGATGTTAAGGTTTCTGAGATAAATATGAATGTTGCAGGTTCACATGGAATTGATCAGACCCTTGATTACAATTTAAATTTACTTGTACCAAGAAAATATTTTGGCTTAGCAGCGAATGAAGCTCTTGATGGATTGTTAAAAGAAGCAGCTGCAAAAGGAGTGAATCTTGATGTTTCTGAAAATATAAAAGTGAAAGCCAAGGTTGTTGGTACATCAACTGATCCTAAAATAACACTTAACTATAAAGACGATTCTGGTGATGCCGAAAAAGGATTAAAAGAGGAATTAAAGAAGAAAGCTGATGCAGAAGCTCGAAAAGAAATTGAAGCGCGTGCTCAGAAAGTTATTGATGATGCCGAAAAAGAGGCTGCTAAAATAAAGAAAGAAGCACGTGAGGCTGCTGATAAAATAATTACAGATGGAAATAAAGAAGCAGATGCTTTAGTAGCTAAAGCAGCAAAGGAAGGTTATTTGGCAAAGGTCGCAGCTGAAACAGCTGCAAAAGAAGCTAAGAAGGAAGCGAAGAAACAAGCCGATGCTTTGGTGAATAAAGCAGATAAAAAAGCAGATGGTATAGTTGAGGCAGCAAGAGTTGAAGCAGATAAAATCAAAAAGGAGAAGTAGGAAACCAGATACAAATAAAAAAGCCTTCCGAATTTCGGAAGGCTTTTTTTATATCGTAAAAGAAATTAAAATCTCTTTTCTTTAATTCTTGCTTTCTTACCAGTTAAGCTACGTAAGTAGAAAATTCTTGCTCTTCTTACTCTACCATGTTTATTAACTTCAATTTCTTCAATAAAAGGTGAGTTTAAAGGAAATATTCTCTCAACTCCAATACCACCTGACATTTTTCTTACAGTAAAAGTTTCATTATGACCTGAACTTTTTCTCTGAAGAACAACACCTCTAAAATTTTGGATTCTTTCTTTGCTACCCTCTTTAATTTTATAGTGAACAGTAACAGTATCGCCAGCGTTAAAATTAGGATGATCCTTTTTTACCGCGAATTCACTTTCAACAACTTTCATTAAATCCATTCTGATAATATTTTAAATTTTTTGTATTCAGTTTTAACAGAGCGCAATATTACAAATATTTTTTGATAACTAATAATTTTTCATGCAAATTTTGCAAGATTTTACAAATTATTATTCCTTGCTCGGCTTGCAAATATCCGAAAAAATTAATGAATCAGCAAAACTAAATATTATTATAATTTACAGATAACTTAATATACAGTAGTATAGATTGTTATAAGCAGATGACTCATTTGCGAATAGGAGTGAATGCAAAGAAATACTATTTTATTCTTCAGTGAGTAAAAAAGCCTTAGCGTTTAAAATACTATGGCTTCTTCTATTAAAAATACAATTATTATTTTATTGGAAAATATACTTTTGTTTCCCATTTACTTTGATCTGGTTCTTTCATTGGATCTGTAATATACATTTCCCACGGTGAACCTATAATTTCAATATTGTTTTCAGTTATATATTTCTGAAGTGCTTCATAAGTGGTTCTTACAGTTTTATAATGACCGAAATGAGATGCCATTATTGTTTTGCTGGCTGGAATTTCTATAAAACTTATATTTTCTTCTCCTGCTAATTTCATATTAATAGGTAACCCACACTCAAGAATTGTTTGTCCTGCATCTTCGCAAGGGTGATAAATTGCAAAAGGTGATCCGGATATGTCTGTATTATTATTTTTTAAATAATTCATTAATTCCGGATACATTTCTATCATTTTGCTGCTTAACTTATTCATATCACACTGTTCTTTTATTGTAACAGCGTATAATCCTTCAAACTGGACTTCTTTTATTTCACCTGTTCTTCCTGCCATGTCAGGCAAACTTTCAACTAATTCTTTGAAATTACTTAATCCTTTTTCAAACTGGGCCCCCATGAATTTATCCATAAATAATCCACTCCACTTTTCAATCGGATAAGATAAAGAACCTTCAAACGCCCAAGTTATATTTGTATTTTTCTCTGTTTTTTTAAAATTCCATATAACATCTGATTCCATACTTTGAGGAGCAATAAATTCAATTTTAGATTTTATTAATTCGTTTGGTATAAATTCTTGAATAGTAATTTTACCTTCTCCAATAATCTCTCCTTTCCAAGTATAACCTGAACCAATAATCTCAGGTGTTATTTGAACTTTGATTTCAGCTTCCGGGTCCATTTCAATCCAAGGATCCCATTTAGCTCTTTGATTCATGTCAATAGCTGTTTGAAAAACAGTACTTATTGGTTTTTCAATTTCAATAGATTGCTCAACATGGAAATTAGAAGGTAAGAACAATGCGATAATTAATAACAGGGCTATAATACTTAATAACGATATGCCTAACCATTTTAAGAATTTCATAATTACACAGATTTAAAGGTTTACACCAAATTTACTAATTATAAGAACAAAAATCCAGTAATAGAAGTTCATCAAATGAAAAAGCCGCTGATTTTCAGCGGCTTTTTTTGTATTCTATTTTATATAAATCTAATATCTATTATTAGTGTCCTGCTTCACCTTTCACTTTAAACTTATCTCCGGTTTCCTGTATAATAAATTTCTCCCATTCTTCTCCGTATCCGGGTTGTTCCACATCAGGAGTGGTATATATATATCCTTCAGGTACAGGACGAGCTTCTTTTATGTTTCCATCCATAAATTTAGTAAATAGATGAGCATATAAATTCTTCCAGGTATAAACAGTGCTGTTAGCCTGATCAATCGAGTAATCAGTAATAAATTTTACAGCTTGTTTCGGATTATTCTTATACATTTCAGCAGCAGCCTTATCAATGCCTTTAACTTCTTCAATAAATCCTAATTCCAACTCATCCTGTACTTTTTGAATATCAGGAATTATTGCTGAATATCTTGTGTATGCAAAGTTAGAAACTTGATTAAATACCCAGAATGCAGCATTATCGCTATATTCCATCATAGAACCGTTTCCTACTGCATAAGTTTCAGGAACTTCTGTCATTCCACAATACATCGGATTGTAAACAGATGAATAAGCATCGTCTACACCAAACCAAATAATTCCACCAATTGGGTCTGGTAACCAATTACGACTTTGAGTTACAAAAGAAAAGCCTGTTTGTTGAGTAGAAATAGCTCTTTCGTTAAAATATTTCTGACCTTCTACTTCCCAGTATAATGGTCTCCAACGAACGATTGATTGATATGGGCCTGCACCAATATCTTTTGTCATATCCATTGGTGTGTTTTGATAATAATCTCTCATTAAGCCCATTACATCACGAACAGATAATTTTTTATCAGGCTTAACCCATAAAGGCATTCTGTTTTCAAGATTTTCACCCATTGCATAATCTTCATATTTTTCCATTCCTGAAGCTACTCTGTTAAAACCAGCGTAAACACGAGCTTCACAAAAACGAGCGCCACCAAAATCTAAAGGAGCATAAACATCAGAAAAACTAAAGTCTTTATCTTTACCATCAAAATAACCCATTTCACGAGCAAAAGAAATTACATCTGGTGCATGATATGTTGTTTGATTAGGATCGTTGAAGTTATTCTCTTTATTAAATGGGAAAGTAGTAATCCGTGCATGGTTAGCATGACCTGAAATATATCCATCAGGAATCTGACGTGCTACCCAAACCGCTCCAGTAATACCAGGACCTTTTCCAATTAATTCAAGAATCCAAACTTCGTTAGGATCAGATATAGAGAATGATTCTCCTGAACTATAATATCCATATTTTTTAACTAAATCAGTCATAATTTTAATAGCTTCACGAGCAGTTCGCGATCTTTGAAGCCCAATATAAATTAAACTACCATAATCAACGATTCCGGTAGAATCCTTCAATTCTGAACGACCACCGTAAGTAGTTTCACCAATTGCAACTTGATTTTCATTTATATTTCCTACAACATTATATGTATGTTCTGCTTGTTCAATTTCACCAAGATATTTTCCGGTATCCCATTCATAAACCTTTAACATGGTGCCTTTTGGGTAGTCTGCTGCAGGCCAGTGGTATAATTCTCCGAACAAAACATGTGAATCAGCCGCATATGTAATCATGGTTGATCCATCTGTACTTGCTCCCTTTGTAATAAGAAAGTTTGTACAAGCGAAACCTGTATTTATCAGAAGTACTGATATTAAGGTTAAAGAGATTGTTAAAAATGTTTTTTTCATAGTTAGTTTATTATTTGTGAATTATTTTAAAATGAACGAATTTGACAAAAATAGAAAAAATATTTAAAGTTCAAAGACCAATTATCAAAGACCAATTATCAAAGTTTATTATTTTTTGGTGTTTGTTAATTGATAACTGATAATTGAAAAAAACTACATCATCAGATCAACAATCGCTTTTCTATCCTCATCAGAAAATTGATGAACCATTCCATTAATTTTATTCTTAAGCATTTGGTTGATAATTTCAGCTTTCTTATCATTACCAATATTAATATCAGAAAGCCTTACAGGACAGTTAATTGATTTGAAGAATTTCTCCAAATTTAATATTGTTTCTTCAGCGGAGTTTGTACCAAATAATTGATTTCCTAACTTCGTGATTCTTTCTGGAATTCTATCTTTTTGAAGTTTTAACCAAGCAGGATATGCAATAGAAAGTGTTGCTCCATGAGCGGTATCATATAAATAAGAGATGTTATGTCCAATGTCGTGAACTCCCCAATCTCCATTTTTTCTTCCGTAATTGGTCATTCCGTTTAAAGCCGTAGTAGCTGCCCACATAATATTTGCACGATACTCATAGTTTTTAAGATCTTTTAAAAGCATAGGCCCAAATTCCATTGCTTCTTTTATAATTACTTCAACAAACCTATCTGAAAGAGATGCTTTACCTTCACCAAAGTAAGCTTCTAAGGCATGAGCAATTAAATCAACAACTCCATATGCTGTATAATCTTTTGGAACAGAAAAAGTAAATTCTGGATCTAAAAATGAATGCTTTGGATAGTTTAATGAAGAAACATAACCAATTTTTTCATCTGTTTCAGGATTCTGTAATACAGCAGCACCATTCATTTCAGTACCTGTTGCAGCCAATGTTAAAACAGCAATTAAAGGTATTGTTGATTTGGGTTTTACTTTATATTTCATAATTGCCCACGGATCTATATTATTTGCAATTGCCAAAGCAGTAATTTTAGCCGAATCAATAACACTTCCTCCGCCAACAGCAATAATTACATCAATATTATTTAGCTTTCCTATTTGCGCAGCTTCTGAAACATCTGTAACCAATGGATTTGATTTAATTCCAGAATATTCAATTATATCTGCATCTATTGAATTAAGTTGTTTTATAACTTTATCATAAATCCCACTTTTTTTAATTGAGCCTTTTCCATAAAGTAATAAAACACGTTTCCCGAATTCAAGCGTTACTTCGCCTAACTGATCAATTACTTCTCTTCCAAAATGAAGTTTTGTTGGATTAAATGCAGTAAAATTTTCCATATATTTTGAGTGTTAACAGATTTTTATATTAATTTTAATCTTCAATAAAATAATAGAGTATGTTTGATGATGATATTTGTATAGACAAAAAAGCAAATAAATAGTTTAATTATTTAAAACCTAAATTACATTAATAATAATAATTTAAGTATCATATGAAAAATATTTTAAAAAGATTAACTTCTGTATTCGTGTTAACTTCCTTAGTATTAACAGGATGTAATAAAAATGAAGAAAGTGTAAATAGTCTTCCTACCGTTGTTATATTAAGTCCACTTATGGATAGCGAAATAGAGGAGGATGAAATTGTAAATATTTCAATTGATGCTAGTGATCCTGATGGTAATGTTACAGAAGTTAGGTTTTATGTTGATAATGTATTATTAAACACAATTTTTGATACTCCATTTACTTCTGAGTGGAATACTGAAGGTGAAGAAATAGGGGATCATATAATAAAAGTAAGAGTATTGGACGATAGTGGTGAAGAAAACAGTGAAGAAGTGAATGTTGTTTTAAAGGCTAAGAATGTTAATTTTAGTGCTGACTATAAGGAGATTAACCAAGGGCGGAGAGTTCAGTTTACTGATAAATCAATATATAACCCTGTTAGCTGGAGTTGGGATTTTGGTGATGGTGAAACAAGTAATGAACAGAATCCTAATCACTTATATTTTGCTTCAGGCCATTTTACGGTTTCTTTAACAGTAGAAGATGATAATGATATAGAAACAGAAGAAAAAATAGAATATATAACTGTTAATAGTCTGGGGTGGAGTACGGGTATTGTATTGGATGTTGAAGGGAATAGTTACAAAACCATTAAAATTGGTAATCAATGGTGGATGGCAGAAAATTTAAGGGTTACAAAATATTCAAATGGAACAGAAATTGAATTAGTAGAAGATGAAAACGACTGGAGTAATCTTACAATTAATGATAAAGCATATTGTTACCTTAATAATACGCCTTCATATAATTATCCTTTTGGAGTTTTATACACATGGGCTGCAGCGATGAATGGAGATAATAGTAGTACTAATAATCCAAGTGGAGTGCAAGGTGTATGTCCAGATGGATGGCATTTACCAAGTGTAAATGAATGGACAGAATTAATTGATTATTTAGGTGGGGACGTAGTTGCGGGTGGTAAACTAAAAGAATCAGGTACTTTTTATTGGCGAAGTCCTAATACAGGTGCAACAAATAGTTCTGGTTTTTCAGGATTGCCCGGTAGTGGACGATCATCTTCCGGAACTTTTTTAGGATCACCAGTCGGTTATGCTTATTTTTGGTCTTCAACAGAATATGCATCTGATTATGCTTTTTTAAAACAATTAATGCATGAGGGTGCATCGATTAATGATTGGTGGTTCGATAAAAGCTGGGGAAGTTCAGTTAGATGTGTAAAAGATAATTAAGTTATTTTAACAAGCGTGGATAATTCCTCCTGAAGAATCTTTTTTGGCACCGGTTACTGAACTTAAACAGTTTATTTCATTATTAAATCTTAAAACACCTAAAAAAGCAAATATTAAGGCTTCTTTAAATTCTACGATATTATTGTCAGGAATAATAATTTCTATTTTTGATTTTTGCTTTATGAGATTAATTAAAAGCTTATTATAAGCTCCTCCACCTGTAATTAATGTTTTTGTTTTATTAGAATTTTCTATTGAATTTGAAATCTGAATTGCAATATGCTCATATACTGTTCTTAATTTGTCGTGTAATGGTATTTCAGATTTTTCTAAAATTGGCATTAATGTAGTGTCGAGCCATTCTTTTCCTAATGATTTAGGATGCTTTTTACTATAATAATCAATTGAATTTAACTTTTGTAATAGCTCTGAATTTGATTTGCCAAGAAAACCTAATGCACCATTTTTGTCAAATGTTTGCCCTAACTTATTAGCTAAGAAATTGAGAATTATGTTAGCAGGACAAATATCATAAGCAAGTCTTTTATTATTCTCTTTGTAAGAAATATTTGCAAATCCACCTAAGTTTATACAGTAATCATATTCTGAGAATAAAAGTTCATCGCCAATAGGAACAAGAGGAGCACCTTGACCGCCAAGAGCAATATCTAAAGCTCTAAAATCAGAAATTGTGCTTATGTTTGTTGTAGCAGCTATTTCAAAACCATCACCAATTTGTAAGGATAACTTTCTTTCTGGTTGATGAAAAATAGTATGTCCGTGTGAAGCAATGAAATCGATCTTTTCACTTGTATCTTTCAGAAATGTTAAAACAGACTGACCAATGTATTGTCCATAACATTTATGTAAAAAAATAAGCTCTTGTCCGCTTAAATTATAAGCATTAGATAGATTGTTTCTCCATTCATCAGTGTAATTAATGGTTTCAGATTTCAGGATTTTATAATTCCATTTTTTGTGAAAAGTAAAATTGCAAAGTACAATATCAAGACCATCTAATGATGTTCCTGACATTATGCCAATTACATTATAAGATCTCATAGTTAATCGTTATAATAATCTCGAATGGTATTATGAATTGCTCTATCGAGTATTAAATAAATATTGTCTGTTTGTTGCTCTTCTGCAGTCTGAATAATCATTTCAGTATTGTCAAATCCTTTAAGTAGATAATTATTAATAGCTAAAGGATATTTTGCTGTGGATGAGCCATCCCATTTTGCAACAGGGATAACTCCCTGGTTGTTATACACAGTAATATGAAAGTTTATTTGAGGATAAGTAACATTGTAGTCGATATCTTCGAATAACTCAGGACTTTCTTCCCTTTTCTTCTCAGTAAGTGATTCGAATTCTACTTCTACTTTAAAATAGAAGCGTGAAAAGCCTTTTTTTAATGCTTCACGAATATTTGATTTAGGATATCCAAAATCATCGTATTTAATTTCACGCATAAATGTGTTTACGGGTAGAATTTCCATTTCAAGCTCATTTTGTAGATTTTCTTTTAAGTTATAAAATAAAGTATGCACAAAAATAGCTTTGAGTTTTTCATTTCCCGGGTCGTTATACGTTTCTATACCATCTACGAATGATTCCAACTCAGACAATTCTTCAACTAAATCTTTGGAAATAGTTAATTCATAACTAAAAAGTGAAAATTGCTTATTTCTAATGTTTTGACCAAGTAAAGTTGTGGTAAATAAAGCAATTACGATAAATAGAAAATATCTTTTAGTTTGCATACAAAAGATTTTAAATTGGTAAAATGATTAAGGTGTTTGTAATTAACAAAGTTAAAAATTTAACAATTACTTTTATTTAAAAACTTATTTTTTTCCAAATTATTGATTTCCAGAAAAATAGTTTAGAAGCTTCTGCTTCTAACTCATTTTCCTTTGCATAATTTATTTTCAAATTTAATTCTATACCTTTTTGAGGCGCATAAATTGTGCCATTAATCCATTGATTTAGGTTTGAATCATATTCAAGATCAGAAATAATTATTTTGCCAATTAACTCCTTGTTTCGTAAAGACTTATCTGGATTTTTAATATCCTTCGTTTGCCCGCTATTAAAACCTTCTAAGTCAATAATTTTACCATAGAATTTATTATTCTTTTTAAAGATTTCAATTTTAATATTATCCGGTAAAATCCATTTGCCAATTATTTTATCAGCAGAATCATCAATGGTTTTAAATGATGATAGTGTTAAAAATAGTAGTATCACTACAGATGTAGTTATTGCTTTTTTCATGTATAAATATTTGTTATTGTATATGTTTTATTAAAGTGTTTAGCTATAATTAAAATTAACCTGAGTAAATTATTGGGCTAAAGCCCTGTGTTAATAAGGGTTTTGTAAGAGGGTGTCCAAAAAGTTGGAAAGTTGTCTTTACTTCGATAAACTCAGTATGACAACTCTCTATTAATCAGCTTGTCACACTGAGCCTGCCAGCCGCAGGCAGGCTTGTCGAAGTGTTTTGTTTTTTAAAAATAGTAAATTAACAATCTTCACAAGTTCTTTTTTATTAAAAATTATATTTAAGTTTAGCATATATCATAGAGTTTTCTGAGTATTGTCCGAATCGGCCATTTGAATCTCCAACGAAAATATTTGATCCCAATAGGATTGAAAAACTGTCATCAAAATCGTAAGATATTTTTGGACGTATCAAAGCATCATTGTATGTTAATCCTATGTATGAGAATAATTCAAGATGAAGAGTTTCGCGTAATAAATCATATCGGGCCATAAATGTCATTGTATTATCAACTTCATCATTTATCATGTTTTTGTCATAGTTAAAAATCGTTTGCTGAATAAACTGTGTGCTTAAATTTACACCTCCGATAATAAAATCCAGACCAGCTAAATAATGTAAATAATCTTTTTGAATAACTGCATCAAGCTGTAAAGGATCTTCGGTCTGGAAATATTTCCCGTTATAATAGGCAGCTTCTCCTCGTAAAATAACACCTTTAATTTCTGTACTAAAAGAACCTCCTCCAACAGATAAACGATGATGTTCTGGTGTTATATTTAATTCTGTTAGCTGCATTGTAGCAGGATCAATAGTTTTTTGTATATGCATTGTTGGATAATCATCCCAGGTGTATGCTCCCATAATTTCAAAATCAATTTTTGATGTCATTGCAGAGTATTTTACAAATACTTCACTGTTTTCGAGACTTGGGTCAATATATTCTTTTGAATAATCAAAACTTGGAGCTCTTGGGAAATCGGGTGCTGTATACCATATAGAACTTTCAGGTGGAGTTTCTGTTGGTGTAATTACTGGCATCCATATAACTTCAAATGTACTATTACCAATATAATAGTCGAATTTAGTTGCAATTACTCCGGTTCTTATTTCATCAAAATCGGGTAAAAGAAATTCGGTAAGATTCAATGGTGAAACAATATCAGTAATAAAAACACCATCGGCTTTACCCCAAACAACTTGTTGTTTACCAATACGTAAATCGAAATT
>DAOWGM010000130.1 GCA_030637515.1 Bacteroidales bacterium | reverse complement strand
GAGATGGCGCGAAACCTTGGCGAAGAAAATGATTATTTGACGTACCAGCAACGCGCCCAATTTTATAAAAATCTATTTGACGAATCAACCGGATTTATGCGCCCTAAAACGCACGGTGCATGGAAATATCCTTTTGATCCTGCCGAGGTTGATTTTAATTTTACCGAAGCGAACTCCTGGCAATATTCATTTTATGTTCCGCAAGATGTATCAGGATTGATTAATCTTTTGGGAGGAAAAGAGAATTTCATTAAAAAGCTCGATGAATTATTTTCAGCAAGTAAAGAAACAACAGGCAGAACACAAGCAGATATAACAGGTTTAGTTGGTCAGTATGCACATGGAAATGAACCAAGCCATCATATGGCTTATTTATACAATTTTGCAAACCAGCCGTGGAAAACACAGAAAATTGTTCATCAATTAATGAACGAAATGTACTCTGTAAATCCTGATGGTTATTCTGGAAACGAAGACTGCGGTCAAATGTCTGCTTGGTATGTTTTAAGTGCTATGGGATTTTATCCGGTTACGCCTGCTGCAAATTATTATGTTATAGGCAGTCCAAATCTATCTGAAGCAATAATCAATTTAGAAAATGGTAATTCCTTTACTGTTAAAGCAAATAAGCTAAATAAAGAAAATATTTATATTCAGTCTGCAACCTTAAACGGAACACCTTATCAGAAATCATTTATAAATCACAGCACTATAATGAATGGTGGTGAACTTATATTTGAAATGGGAAATCAACCTAACAAAGAATGGGGTTCGCAGGATAAAAACATTCCAGTTTCTGAAATTACTGAGAACTTGATTTTACCTATTCCATACTCCAATGCAAAAAGAAGAAGTTTTACAAAAGAAGTGAATATTGAATTAAGTTCTCATTTCGATGATGCAAAAATCTATTACACTCTTAACAATTCTGAACCTACTGAAAAATCATCATTATATAAAACACCTCTTGTAATTAATGAAACAACTACTATTAAATATTTTGTTGAAAGGAATGGTCAAAAAACCGGAACGGCAGAACTTAATCTGATTAAATTTCCTGAAGGAAGAACAATAAAATTAAATACACGACCTCACAGGCAATATACTGCAGGAAGCGACTCGGCTTTAATCGATGGCATATATGGTGATAACGATTTCAGAACCGGATCGTGGCAAGGTTATAATGGATACCATTTGGATGCTATTATTGATCTGGGAAAAGAAAAAACAATTTCTTTTTTGTCAATTAACTTTTTACAGGATATCAATTCATGGATTTTTATGCCTGAATATGTTGAATTTTATATATCAAGCGATGGCGAAAATTTCAAAAGTATTGGAAAAGTTAACAATACTATTCCTGATGAGGAATGGGGATCAATCATAACTGATTTTACATTAAAGATAAAACCTATTAAAACCAGATATATTAAAGTATTAGGCAAAAGCGGCATAATGTGTCCTGATTGGCACAAAGGTCGAGGACATGAATTACATATTTTTACTGATGAAATAACGATTAAATAAATTTTATAATGACAACTCAAAAATCAGCCTCGCAGGCAGGCAAACAAAATTACACAAGCGCACTTATTGTTTTAACAAGCTTATTTTTTATGTGGGGCTTTATTACTTGCATGAACGATATTCTTATCCCATTCCTGAAAAAAATGTTTGAACTTGACCGGTTCCAATCCATGATGGTTCAGTTTGCTTTTTTCATTGCATACTTTGTTGGTTCGTTTATATACTTTATAATATCAGCAAGAAAAGGAGATCCAATTTCGAGAATTGGGTACAAAAATGGTATCATTTTAGGATTATCGATATCCGCATTTGCCAGCTTGATGTTTTATCCTGCAGCCCATTTTAAAATTTTCGGTCTGTTTTTAGCTGCCTTGTTTATACTTGGTTTAGGATTTACATTATTACAGATTGCAGCAAATCCATATGTAGCTTTACTTGGACCTTCAGAAACAGCCTCGAGTAGATTAAATTTATCTCAGGCATTTAATTCGCTGGGAACAACACTTGCTCCTATTCTTGGAGGTTATTTTGTTTTTCACTTTTTCGCAAAAATGGGAGAACCTTTGTACAATCAATACGGAAAAGCAATATTAACAGATTCGGGCGAGCAACTTTCTGCTTTAGGTGTACAATTACCATATTTGATTTTTGCAGCTCTATTTGTCATTCTTGCATTCGTTATTAAGTTTACTAAGCTTCCTAAATTTACCAGTTCTTCAAGTATTGAAAAAGGAGCTGGAGCTTTAAAACATTCACACTTAGTCTTAGGGATGATAGCCATTTTTATGTATGTAGGGGCTGAAGTAAGTATTGGGAGTGCATTTATTAATTACGCCGGAGAATTATTAGGATATCCTGAAATGGAAGCAAAAAACTTCCTTGCATTTTATTGGGGTGGAGCAATGATTGGTAGGTTTCTTGGAGCAATTTCACTAAGTAACTTACAGAAAATTAAGAAATACAGCCTAATGCTTGCCACTTCCATTCTAACATTCCTTCTTATTTATGGTATTATTTACATCGAAAGTGGTTCTTCATTTGAATTTAAACGAGTAACTCCCTTCATCATCTTTCTGATTTTAAATTACATTGGGTTTGTTTTTGGAAAATCCTTGCCAGGAAGAACCTTGGCGATATTTGCATTTGCTGTTATTGGATTACTTGTCACTACACTTGTAACAAATGGTACGGTTGCTATGTGGACAATTGTTGGTATCGGATTATTTAATTCGATAATGTGGTCGAATATTTTTACATTGGCTATAAAAGATTTAAAAGAAAATACTGCTCAAGGATCTTCTTTACTAGTAATGATGATTCTGGGAGGAGCCATAATACCTGTAATTCAAGGAGCAGTTGCTGATGTATTTAATGGGTATCATTTTTCATTTTTCGTTCCAATCATTTGTTATGCTTATTTGATGTATTATGGTTGGAAAGGTCACCTAATTAAGAACTCAAACTAACACGAATTAACTATGCAAAATTTAAAAGTAGGTATTGATATTGGAGGAACTAATATCACGTATGGAATAGTTAATGATTCGGGAGAAGTTATTCTGAAAAAGTCCTTTCCAATTAAAGAATTTGGAACAGCAGAAATTTTCGTTGACTTTATCTCAAAAGAGCTAAAAGAATCTTTTAAAAATCTTGAAAAAGAAAGTAATATTTTAGGTATTGGAATTGGAGCTCCAAACGGAAACTATTATACCGGCTCAATAGAGTTTGCACCGAACTTAAAATGGGAAGGAAAAATTCCCCTGGCAGAAATGCTAAACGAAAAAATGGATTATCCGGTTCTTCTTACCAATGACGCTAATGCTGCAACAATGGGTGAAATGATTTATGGTGATGCAAAAAATCTTAAAAATTTCTTATTCGTAACTCTTGGAACAGGCGTTGGAAGTGGATTTGTTGCTAATGGAGAACTTATTTTAGGTCATGATGGATTTGCCGGAGAGCTTGGGCACGCTATTTTCGATCCAAAAGGACGCCAGTGTAATTGCGGACGAAAAGGTTGTCTGGAAACTTATGCTTCAGCTACAGGAATTGTTCGGACCGTAAAAGAGCTTCTTTCTCAATCTAATGAACCAAGTATTCTGAGAGATATTCCCGAAAATGAGATAACAAGCAAAAAGATCTATGAGGCAGCACTAAAAAATGATCTTATTGCACTCACTACTTTTGACTATACAAGTTACATATTAGGAGTAATGCTTGCTAATGCTGTAGCTATTACAAGTCCAGAGGCAATATTTCTATTTGGTGGATTAGCAAATGCTGGCGATTTCATTTTTAAACCCACTAAAAAATACATGGAAGAAAACTTGCTGAAAATCTTCAAAAATAAAATTGAAATAAAACCTTCAGGTTTGTCAGAAAGTGATGCTGCAATTTTAGGAGCAGCTGCACTTATAAAAGATTAAACAAAACCAAACACCAATTATCAATTAACAACATGCCAAAACATAACATGGTAATATAATTATATTTCAAACTAAATATTGAAATTTGGCTATTGCGTTTTGTGATTCCTGCTTACAGCAGGCAAGTATTTGAAATTTGAAATTTGGATTTTGTAGTTTGCAATTTTATTTGAAATCCACAAAAGATATATTGTTCTAATAATAATTTTAATGTTTGTATACTAAAGCATTTATACTCATTCCTGCTCCTACCGATGCAAATATTATTATGTCACCTTTATTAATATCATGATTTTGAAGCTCTCCCTTTAAAATCATATCATAAAGCGTAGGAACTGTAGCCACTGAACTATTACCCAGTTCATGAATATTCATTGGCATAACATTTTCGAGATCTGCTCGAATTCCATACTGCTTAAAGAAACGCTGTACAATCGCTTCATCCATTTTTTCATTAGCCTGATGAATTAGTACTTTTTTTACCGATTCAATTGGCAATCCGGATTTATCCATCGCTGTTTTAATGGCCAGCGGAACATTAGAAATAGAATACTCGTATATTTTTCTTCCGTGCATTTTCATATATCGAACATTTGGATCACTGTCAGGAGCATTAGACTTACCCAGATACAAATAAAATGCTTCGTCTTTCGTGTGAGTGACTGTTGCAGATGAAAGTACTCCTGATTTTTCATCAGACATAATTCCTTCAACTATTACAGCACCTGCTCCATCAGAAAAAATCATTGTATCTCTATCGTACACATCAACAACCCGCGAAAGAGTTTCAGCACCAATAACCAAACATCGTTTTGCTAAACCGGTTTTTATAAATGAATCGGCCTGTATTACACCCTGAAGCCAGCCGGGACAACCGAAAACAAGATCATATGCTACGCAAGCAGGATTTTCTATTCCGAGTCTGCGTTTAACCCTTGCGGCAATACTGGGTAAAAAATCGGTTTGTATTGTGCCTTTTTTTACATCACCAAAGTTTGTGGCAACAATAATATGGTCGATGGTTTCCCTGTCGATATTAGCCGAAGCAATTGCATTTTCGGCTGCATAAGTCGCAATCTCCGATGCAGTTTGTTCTTCATTTACCCATCGTCGTTCCGATATTCCGGTTATATCCTTAAATTTCTCAACAATTTCTTCACCAGTGCCACTTACTAGGGTTTGATCTTTTTCAAAAAAAGTGCTTTTAAAATATTCTTTGTTTTCAATTCTTTGTTCAGGTATATAAGAACCTGTTCCTGTTATCTTGGTATTCAATTGCTTCATATAGTAAAACTCTTTATACTTTAAAAATTGCAGGCACAATGTACTGATTTTTCAATACTATAAGAATTCCAAAAAAAAATAAAATTACGATCCCCAGAAAACCTAACCTAAATATAAAAAAGCCAAATTAGTGTTAATATTATTAAGAATTTAGTATTACACGAATTATAAATCAACAATCCTTCTTAACTAAGTAAATATTGAACATTAACAATGATTCTTCTTTTAGAAATTTTTAAAATAACGCAGGTATTGTTCCAGAATAATTACAAACGGGTTGCTAAAATATTTTACAATACCCAACTTTATAAACAGCAAAATAAAAGTATTGAAGGAACTGCTTATTCACTTAATTGGGAACAATAAATTAAAATGTTTATTTGTGGGACGCTTTATGAATTAGGGTAATTTTTCAAGCCTGCTTCCTGCAGTTTAGTTTTATCAATGAGTTGTAAATTATTAAACAGACTGTCTTTTTCATTCAGCAGTTTCTTAATTGCTCTTCTGGTATTATTTCGCGGATTACTATCGCAGTTTCTTATACTATGTGCAATTCCTTTAAACTGCAATTTAAGATCCTTATTCTTCAAATTTTCTGATAAACGAATTGCTAAAAATTGGTAATATATTTCAGTCTCATTTCTATAATACCATTTTATACCAGATATACTTATAAACTTACTATTTTTCGGCTGCATTGAAATATCCAACCCAGTAACCGGACATCTTTTAATGGTATTTAAGGAAGAAGGTTTTATATCATTTGGGTGAATAATATGATTAAAAAAATCGTAAACCTTATATATAATCGTACTTTCCATAAGGCATTTATTTTAGATTTTATTTAATGCAAGGTATTGAATATCATTCCTCAAAGTCAAGTCTAATGTCAATAATTTATCAAATAGTTTTCAACTAATTTATAAAGGCTTATAAAAACATAAGGTGCAGAAAACAAAAGAGCCGATGATTTTTCATCGGCTCTTTTCTATATTTAATTTAATTAATTATCCCAACCATCCAAATGGTACAATAAATCAATTTCATCTTCTGATAAAGCTCTATCGTAAATTCTTATATCATCAATGCATCCAATGTGATAACCAAAACCATCATTACTTCCTATCTTTAGCGTCTTCCCTGCGGAATTTTCCAAAGCTCTTGGATCAGTTTCAATAATTTGCAATTCACTATCTTTATAGATTGCCATTTTACTCTGAGATACACTGGAAATAAAAACAAAAAGATGCCAATCAGTGTCAAATGGTTCAGGTCGAAAATAAGTTCTCCCTGGAGGGTTTCCTCCCTCACCAAGCCAGCCAAAATCCCAAAAATTTGTATTTTGACTATCATGGTAATAATTTACAGAGATTCCAAATCGATCAGTATTTGGACAAAGCATTAACTGAGCCTGAGCTCTTGATTGCTCAGATTTTATCCACATAGAAACGGTTATTTCCTCATCAGGAACTATGTTTCCAAAATTAAGAACTTCCATATAATCGTCACCATCAAAATGATATGCAGAAGCATCCTCATCAAATCTATTCGCAATCAATGCTGCACCATAATTTGTTGCATTATAAGAATTTTCACTATAATCTTTTGTATCACCGTCCAAAGGATAGTATGCTACTAATCCTTCCTGTAATCTGTCAGCTGTAGTAAACTCATCACCTTCATCAGTGCAGTTTACCAAGAATCCTGAAACAAGTGTAAGAAACAATAAATACTTAATACTTTTTCTCATAATTTTTTTTAAATTTTTAAATTTGGCTGAAATTAATATTATTTCTGTCGTATACAAAATTTATATAACCAAAAGAGCCGATGAAAAATCATCGGCTCTTTTCTGTACCCGGAGCGGGACTTGAACCCGCACAACCTAATGGTCACTGGATTTTAAGTCCAGCGCGTCTACCAATTCCGCCATCCGGGCGGCTTTTAAAAAAAAGAGCGAGAAACGGAACTCGAATCCGCGACCCCGACCTTGGCAAGGTCGTGCTCTACCAACTGAGCTATTCTCGCATTAGCGGTTGCAAATATATTTATTTTTTTTGTTCTTAAAAAATTTATGCTAAAAAAACCAACTATTTTTTTATTGGTACTATTTCAGACCCATGTACTTCTTTATTTCATTTAACTTATTCAATGCCTCCATTGGAGTTAAGTTATTAATATCAAGATTATTAATCTCGTCGCGAATTTGTTTTAATACCGGATCATCTAACTGAAAAATGGTTGTTTGTAATCCTTCTCGATGTTGAGCAATCTCACCTACCGGTTTTGCAAGAGATTCCTTACTCTCAGATTTTTCCAGATCCTTCAATATCTCATTGGCTCTATTCACAACACTTTTGGGCATACCTGCCATTTGTGCTACATGGATTCCAAAACTATGCTCACTACCACCTCGCTTTAATTTTCTTAAGAAAATAACTTTATCATTTAACTCTTTAATAGAAACATTGTAATTCTTTATTCGATTAAACGATTTTTCCATTTCATTTAACTCATGATAATGAGTTGCAAAAAGGGTTCTGGCTTTAGCATTTGGGTGCTCATGAATATACTCAGCCATAGCCCATGCAATAGAGATTCCATCGTAAGTACTTGTTCCACGTCCAATCTCATCCAGAAGAATTAAACTACGCTGAGAAATATTATTTAAGATACTAGCTGCCTCATGCATTTCAACCATAAAAGTCGATTCTCCTAAAGAAATATTATCAGAAGCTCCTACTCTTGTAAACACCTTATCTACCAATCCAATTTTAGCTTCTGAGGCAGGAACAAAACAACCTGTTTGTGCTAACAAAACAATCAATGCTGTTTGTCGAAGCAATGCAGATTTTCCCGACATATTTGGTCCAGTAATTACAATTATTTGCTGTTCATTACTATCAAGATAAACATCATTTGCTACATAAGATTCATCGACAGGTAACATTTTTTCAATAACCGGATGCCTGCCATCTTTAATATCAATAATATCTGAATCGTTAATTTCAGGTCTAACGTAATTGTTTTCTTCTGCAACAATTGCAAATGACAATAAGCAATCTAATTTTGCGATTAATGAAGCATTTAACTGTATTGTCGAAATATATTCTTCAAGATCTGCAATTAACTTCACAAACAGCTTCTGCTCAAGATCAAGTGCTTTTTCTTCAGCTCCAAGTATTTTAACTTCGTACTCTTTTAACTCTTCTGTAATATATCTTTCTGCACTAACTAAAGTTTGCTTACGTATCCATTCTTCAGGAACTTTATCTTTATGCGTATTTCTAACTTCAATATAATATCCAAAAACATTATTAAAGCTGATTTTCAAAGAAGTAATTCCAGTGCGCTCAATTTCACGCTGTTGAATCTGAACCAGATAATCTTTACCAGAATAGGCTAATCTTCTGAACTCATCAAGGTCTTCTGACACTCCATTAGCAATATAATTCCCCTTGCTCAATAAAACAGGCGGATCCGGGAATAATTCTTTTTCTATTCTGTCCCGAATTGCTGTGCATGGATTTAGTTGATCTCCGATATTTCTGATCGCTTCATTTCCTGAGCTTAAGCAAGCTTTTTTAATGGGTTCAATAGCAGTTAATGCATGTTTTAACTGTACTACCTCGCGTGGATTTACTCTTCCTGTAGCAACTTTAGAAATAATACGTTCAAGATCTCCAATCTCTTTAATATGTTCTTTTAGCAGATCCTTAAAATCTATATTTTTAAGCAAAAATTCAACAACCTCATGTCGTTCATTAATGGCTTGTATACTTTTCAAAGGCAATGCAACCCATCTTTTTAACATTCTTGCTCCCATCGGAGAAATTGTTTTATCAATAACATCTACAAGAGTCTTAGCTCCTTCGTTTATTGAAAAAAACAATTCAAGGTTTCGCATTGTAAACTTATCAAGCCAAACATATTTGTCTTCTTCTATTCTCGATAAGCCTGCAATGTGTTTTATATTTTTATGCTCAGTAATTTCAAGATACTGGAGAATTGATCCGGCAGCAATAATACCAAACTGAAGATTATGAACACCAAATCCTTTTAAAGAAGATGTATTAAATCGTTTTAGCAATTTATCTTTAGCATTATCCTCAGTAAAAACCCAATCATCTAATTTATAGGTTAAAAACTTTTCCCCAAACAACTCAATAAACTGCTTTTGTTTGCTTCTTTCAAATAAGACTTCTTTTGGATGAAGGCTATTTAAAAGTTTGTCGATATATTCAAAACTTCCTTCAGCTGTTAAAAACTCACCGGTTGAAATATCTAAAAATGCTACTCCTGCAATATTTTTCTCGAGATGTACCGATGCAAGAAAGTTATTTTCTCTGTTTTCAAGAACATTATCGTTATAAGAAACTCCTGGAGTAACCAATTCCGTAACTCCACGCTTTACTATTTGTTTCGTTTTCTTAGGATCTTCAAGCTGTTCGCAAATAGCTACTCTCTGACCTGCTCTCACAAGCTTTGGAAGATAAGTATCCAGAGCGTGATATGGAACTCCGGCTAATTCTACAAAAGATGCTGCACCATTTGCTCTTTTTGTTAATGTAATTCCAAGAATCCCGGCAGCTTTAATAGCATCTTCTCCAAATGTCTCGTAAAAATCACCAACCCGGAACATTAAAATCGCATCAGGATGTTTAGCCTTGATTTGATAATATTGTTTCATCAAAGGAGTTTCCGCGTATTTTTTCTTTTCTGCCAATCGATATTGTTTTTAGTTTTTAATCCAAACAAAATTAAGATTAATCATGTACTTTTCAATAATTTACAAGGCCTTTTATCAACAGCTTTTTCAATTTAAACTCAGCATATTGATAAACTGAATAATACCTTCTGAATTATTCTTTAAAAAAATATCAAAAACTGTCAAAAACCATTTTTCTTTGTCAAATATAATTTTACATTAGCACCGTATTTATATTTAAAACAGAAAACACCCTTATGAAAAAAATATTAGTTCTTGGAGCAGGTTTATCGTCATCAAGTCTGATAAAATATTTGTTAGATCATTCTGATGAACATAACTGGAAAGTACGTGTCGGAGACATGTCTTTGGATATAGCAAAGAAAAAAATCGACAATCACAAAAATGCAGAAGCAATTGAATTTGATGTGTTTAATGAGCAATTGCGCAGTGATGAAATTGAGAATGCAGATGTAGTAATATCAATGCTACCTGCCCGATTCCATCATTTGGTAGCAGAGAAATGTGTTGAGTTTGGAAAACATATGGTAACTGCATCTTATGTATCTAAAGAAGTAAAAAATCTTGATGAGAAAGCAAAAGAAAAAGGCTTGCTTCTTTTAAACGAAATTGGTGTTGATCCTGGAATAGATCATATGTCGGCAATGAAAGTTATTGATGAAATAAAAGAAAAAGGCGGAGAAATGCTTTCTTTCAAATCAAGTACAGGAGGATTAGTTGCTCCTGAATTTGATACTAATCCATGGAATTATAAATTCACATGGAATCCGAGAAATGTTGTTGTAGCCGGTCAATCTGTAGCTCAGTATATTGATCATGGCAAATACAAATTTGTTCCTTACAACCAACTTTTTAAAAGAGTTGAAAAAATGACTATTCTGGATGCTGGTGAGTTCGAGATGTATCCAAACAGAGATTCGTTGGGTTACAGAGAAACATATGGGCTTGAAGATATTCCTACATTGTTACGTGGAACTTTACGCCGCCCTGGTTATTGTAATGCATGGGATGTTTTTGTTCAGATTGGAGCAACTGATGATACTTATTCAATAGGACACTCAGAAGATTTAACATATAGAGAATTTATTAATAGCTTCCTTCCATATAATTTAAAAGATCCCGTTGAGCAAAAGCTTTGCGATTATACCGGAATTCAAATGGATTCAGAAGCAATGAAACGTCTGCAATGGTTAGGTGTTTTTGAAGAAACCAAAATAGGCTTACCAAATGCTACTCCTGCACAGATTCTTCAAAAACTCTTAGAAGAAAAATGGGCTTTAGAAGCTGAAGACAAGGATATGATTGTTATGCAACATCAGTTTGATTATAAACTGAATGGTAAAAATAAACGAATAACATCTTCTCTATTTGTGAAAGGAAAAGATCAGGTTCATACTGCAATGTCGATAACAGTTGGTATACCTGTTGCAATTGCAACAAAACTTTTCTTAACAGGAATTATTAAGCAAAAAGGAGTTATTGTTCCTACAATGAAAGATGTATACGAGCCTGTTCTAAAAGAATTAGAAGATTATGGTATCGTATTCGTAGAAGAAGAAACAGATTTAGACTAAATATTAATATTTCATATTTGAGAAGATGCTTATTAAAGCATCTTCTCTTTTGTCTACACTTCGACACCCTTCGACAAGCTCAGGATGACATTACTCAGTGTGACAATTAAAAACATTGTTGTCATATTGAGCCTGTCGAAATATGGGTAACATTATATCATCACTTAATTTTAAAAAGCTAAATAGAAATCTTTTGTGAGGTTTTTATAGGCATCAGAATATTCATGCCGTTTGTTGAGCTCGATAATTATTTCTTGTTCAATGAGCGGCTTTTTTATTTTCATAAACTCCAAAAGCAATCTCTTTGGTTCTCGACCTGGCTTTGGTAACACTTTGGTTTGACGAGTACAATACAAATCTTTTTCTGATGCTTTCAGAATAAAGAAATTCCCTTCAAGATATGGAAGTATTATGCTTAATACTCCATCATCAGTCATTAACTCCAATGCTCCATTTAATAAATCTTCTAATTCAAAATTTGAGTTATGTCTTGCATCAGTTCTTTTTTTGTCAGGAGCAAAAAGCGAATTTTGAAAATAAGGAGGATTCGATACTATTAAATCGTATTTCTTATTTGTTGAATTACAAAACTCTTGAAAAGGCAAATTCATGATTTGTATCAAATCTTTCCAATTAGATTTTGTAACATTTTCATTAGCCTGTATACATGCGGATTCATCAATTTCGACTGCATCAATAAAGGCATTTGACCTTTGCGCAAGCATTAAAGTAATTAAACCTGTTCCTGCTCCAATATCAAGAATCGATCTTGCATTTTCACAATTAGCCCATGATCCAAGAAGCACTCCATCGGTTCCTACTTTCATGGCACATTTATCTTGACAAATGGTAAATTGCTTAAATTTAAAATAATCGTTTGGCATAAATTAAAACTTTTCAAAAATACCCAATCCAAATAATGCAAAATCGTATTTTACAGGATCATCCGAATCAAATTTTCTTAAAACACCTGTAATTTCTTCAACTGCTTTCCAGTCATTTTGCTTTCGCTTTAGCAAACCTAACTTTCGAGCAACATTTCCTGTATGTACATCCAAAGGTAAAAATAATTCAGACATCGGAATTTTACTCCACAAACCAAAATCTACCCCATTATTATCTTGCCGAACCATCCAACGCATAAACATGTTTAATCGTTTCGCTGATGCTCCTTTTAAAACATTTGAGAAATGCTTTTGTGTTCTTGCAGGATGTTCAATTTCAAAAAAAATCTCTCTGAACCGAATTAACGTATTAAAAACACTTTCTTGTTCAACATAAATGTTCTGGATTAAATCACCTAATCCATTATGTTTTTTATAAATATTTTTTAATGATTTAATAAAGAACTTACAATCTTCACCATTGAAAGTACGGTGTTTAAAATAGTTTAAACGATTTAAATCCTGCTCCGAACTATTCATAACAAATTCATATGGAGCATTGTCCATAAGAGATATCAATCTTTGCATGTTCTTTATAATAGTAACTCTTTGCCCCCATGCAATTGTTGATGCCAGAAAAGCAGAAATTTCTACATCGTTTTTATCAGAAAATAAATGAGGTATTTGTATAGGATCAGTTTCAATAAAATCAAGATGATTATACTTCTCTGCTTTTTCGTTTAAAAGATCTTTTATTTCAGTTAATTCCGGAGTTATCATTTTCAGGAAACAAATAAACCATCTCTCATTGTTAGTTTTTTATCTGCCATATTTGCCAGATTAACGTCATGTGTGACAATAACAATAGAAGGATTATATTTATCGCGCAGTGAGAAGAACAAATCATGAAGTTCTTTTTTATTTTCTGAGTCAAGATTTCCGGAAGGCTCATCTGCAAAAATTACCGATGGTTCATTAATCAATGCTCTTGCTACTGCAACACGCTGCTGTTCACCGCCTGATAATTCTTTTGGCTTATGATCCATTCTATGATCAAGTTTTAAGAATGACAAGATTTCCTTTGCTTTGTTCTCAGCCTTTTCTCTTGGCATTTTTCCAATAAAAGCGGGGATACAAACATTTTCGAGAGCTGTAAACTCAGGTAAAAGATGATGGAATTGAAATACAAATCCAATATTATTATTTCGAAAGGCTGCTAGTTGCTTATCTTTATATTTACTTACTTCGCCATTATCGAATAAAATCTGACCTGAATCAGGACGACTTAATGTTCCTAATATTTGAAGAAAAGTTGTTTTCCCAGCACCACTCGGACCTACAATTGAAATAATTTCGCCCTTTTTAACTTCCAGGTCAATTCCCTTTAAAACTTGTAAATCACCATATGATTTCTTTATATTCTTTGCTAATATCATCGATTCAAATTTAAGTTAGGCTCCTTTTAAAGTAAAAGCCAGATAAATATAAACTAAATATATACTTACAAAAACTAAACCTTTCCAACGAGTAACCGCACCTTTTTTTAAGGGTAAAATAAATAAAAACAAAAGCAGTGATATACCCAACATCCAAAAGATATCAAACTTTAATACCATTGGATTAATATTAATAGACTTTATTACACTTGTAAAACCTAATATGGCAAGAATATTAAAGATATTTGATCCAATTATATTTCCAATGAAAATATCCAGTTCTTTTCTTAATGCAGCAGCTATTGAGGTAGCTAGCTCGGGTAAACTTGTACCTAAAGCAATAACTGAAACTGAAATAATTCTATCATCAATGCCAATTTCCTTAGCAATATTAGATGCTCCATCTATTAGAAACCTCGCTCCAAAAACGAGTCCAACACCGGCGGCAATCACCAATGAAAAGGAGATAAATAAATTATGTTTTGGAGGAATTGATTCCTCAAGAGATTTTAAATGTTCTTTTCTCGATTTAAAAATAGATATAAAGATATATGTAAATAAAAGAGCTAGAAAAATCAAACCCTCAAAAAATTGCAAACTATTATTTATACAAAAAACATAAAAGAGCAAACTGATAAACATCATTACTGCCCAATCGAAATATATTGCTTTTTTCTTAACCTTTACGGGTAGAATGATAGCTGTTAAGCCCAGCACTAAAGCAACATTAGCTATATTGGAACCAATTACATTTCCTATTGCAATGTCAGGATGTCCTGAAAGAGCAGCATTTAAACTTACAACAAGCTCTGGTGCAGAAGTTCCAAAAGAAACCACAACAACTCCAATTACTAATTTAGATACTTTAAAATGACCTGCAAGAGAAACGCTTCCTCGAACAAGGAAATCGCCACTTAACATTAATAATATAAAACCGAGAAAAAGAAAAATGTAATCCATAAAATGAAGTGAAATTGATTATCCTTTCAGGTTGTCTTTTGTATTTTTTATTTCGTCATTTATTTCCTTAAAATCCTTTTTAAGATCACCAGTATGATCGTTCATTTCTTTTTTTATTTCGTCGGCAGCCTTTTTGAATTCATTCATCCCTTTTCCTAATCCACGTGCAATATCAGGAATTTTGTTTGCCCCAAACAGCAATAAAACAACCAATAATATAACAAATATTTCTTGTCCGCTTATAAAAAGAAAAATGTTTAACATAACATTCGTTTCCACAAATATACAGTTTGTTTAAGTTTAAACAACAAAAAAGCCCCTTGGTTTAAGGGGCTTCTTCATTTCAAAAAATATATATTATTTTTTATCTTTCTTCTCACCTTTTTTGTGAACAGTATCATAAACAACAGGAGTTGCTATAAATAATGATGAATATGTACCAACAACAACACCAATTAATAAAGCAAATACAAATCCTCTAATTACTTCACCTCCAAAAATAAAGATTGTAAATAATACAAGGAATGTACTTAAAGATGTACTAAACGTACGACTTAAAGTACTGTTTAATGCTCCGTTTAAAATTGTGCTTCTTTCCCGTTTAGGATATAAAGTAACATATTCTCTAATACGGTCAAAAACAACCACTGTATCGTTTATTGAGTAACCAACAACAGTTAAAATTGCAGCAATAAATGCTTGATCAAGTTCTAATGAGAAAGGTAATATTCCCCAGAATACTGAGAAGATACCTAAAATAATTATAACATCGTGCATTAATGCGGTAATAGCTCCTAAACCATATTGCCAGTCTCTAAATCGGATGAAAATATAAATGAACATTAAGACAAGAGCCAGAATAATAACAAACAATGATTGGTAAAGAATATCATCGGCAATTGTTGCTCCTACTTTTTGCGAACTTTTCTTACCTAACACATTGTCAATATCATGTGGGCCAGCTTCTCTAATCTGACCATCCTCTTCAACAACAAAACCTTTAAGGAATAATTCTTTCGATAAGTTTTCTAATCCATATGTTGCAGTTAATCCATTGAATAATTTTCCTTCAACGTCCTGATCTACCTCAACTGCATCTTCCTCAATTCTATATTTTGTAGTTATTTTAACCTGATTATCATCACCAAATATTACTACTTTTGGTGTTGTTCCATAAACCTCTTCCAGATTATTTTGGATATCTGCAGTACTAACACTTTCTTCAAAACGAACCACGTATGATCTACCTCCAGTAAAGTCAACACCCTGGTTTAATCCTCTTGTAAACAGAGAACCTAAACTAACCACAACAAGAATTGCAGATACTGCATAGAAGATCTTTCTTTTTTCAAGAAATTTAACATTCAGATTCTTAAAAGCTCCAGCTGTTAACTTAGTTGCAAAAGAAATATCTTTATTACGTTTTAAGTACCATTCGAAAATCAAACGAGTTAAGAAGATAGCTGTAAATAATGAAGTAAGAATACCAATTAATAAGGTTGTTGCAAATCCTTTAATCGGACCTGTACCAAAAGTATAAAGTATAATCGCTGTTAATAAGGTTGTAACGTTCGCATCAATAATTGCTGAATATGCATGCTTATAACCATCTTTAACAGCCAATTTGATTCCTTTACCAGCAGCTAATTCTTCACGTATACGCTCATAGATAAGCACATTCGCATCAACCGACATACCAATTGTTAAAATGATACCGGCAATACCAGGCAATGTAAGAACAGCTCCAAGTGAAGCAAGAACTCCAAAGATAAAGAACATGTTAGCAACAAGTGCTAAATCGGCAACTAAACCTGCTTTTCGGCTATAATAGAATATCATGTAAACCATAACAACCAAGAAGGCTATTATAAATGAATTTAAACCAGACTTAATTGCTTCTTGCCCTAATGATGGACCAACAATTTCTTCCTGAATAATTCTTGCAGGTGCAGGTAATTTACCTGACTTTAATATGTTTGCTAAGTCTTTTGCTTCAGGAACAGTAAAATCACCTGATATGACTGATCGACCATTTGAAATTTCAACATTTACTGTTGGTGCTGAATATACATAATTATCAAGAACAACAGCAATAGAATTACCAATATTATTTTTTGTTAAACGTGCCCATGTTTTTGCTCCATCGGCGTTCATTGTCATTGTTACTTCAGCGCTACCTCTATTTTGATCGAATTCTTGTACTGCATCTGTAACAACATCACCATCAAGTGGTGGGTTACCGTCACGACCTGTAACTTTAATTGCATGTAACTGATAAAAGCTTCCAGTCTCTTCGTATTTATAAGCTTTAACATGCCATTTAAATACCATATCTCTTGGAAATACAGTCTTTACCTGATCCATTTTCAAGTATGCATTTACTTTAGAAGTATCAGAATAATGAGCCATTCCAACAACAGAGCCTTCCATAGGTTGACCTGATTGTGAATTAATACTTGGACGTAACACATTAAATAATGGATATCTTTCAGCAATTTGGCTTTGTGCTAAATTAGTAGAATCCTGTTGTAATGTATCAGACTCAAGCTGATCAAGTAAAGCTAATCCTTCTGTTTCTTCAACTTTTTCTTCAGCAACAACTTCTTCTTTTTCAGTAACAATTACTTCTGATTCTTGAAGTTCTTTTTGAGCTTTCTCAACTCCGTAAATTATTTCGTTTGCCTGAAGAAGGTAATTGTAAACTTGTGTATTATTATAAGTTTCCCAGAACTCAAGATTTGCAGTTCCTTGTAACAACTGACGAACTCTTTCCTGATCTTCTACACCTGGTAACGCAACCATTATTCTTCCGGCAGCTTCTAACTGATTAATTTCTGGTTGAACAACACCAAAACGGTCAATTCTACTACGAAGAATATTGAATGAATTATCGATAGCATCTTTCGATTCAGCGCGAATAACTTTTAATACATCTGCATTAGAAGAATTAAAATCAATCTTATCTTTTAATTCAATTGTATTGAATATTGCTGCTAATTTAGCATTCGGATCGATTTCCGTAAAAGCTTTTCCAAACAATGTAACAAAGTCGTCTCTACTGTCTTTACTATATTCTCTTGCTAATTTTAATGCACTCTGGAAAGTAGTATCTTTATTATTATTTGCCATAGCCTTGATAATATCTTCAACCGATATTTCAAGAATAACATCCATACCACCTTTTAAGTCAAGACCAAGATTTATTTCTCTTTCCTGACATTCTCTAAATGTATATTTTCTTATCCCAATGTTATATACTACTTCACTTGATATTGAATCAAGATATTCATATTCTTTATCCAAGTTACCTTGAGCATATTGCTCTGCATCCTTTTGAATCCCTTGTGTAACCCATGTAAACGATAAGTAATAAATACATATTCCGGCCAATAATATGGCCAAAGTTCTAATAGCTCCTTTAATCTGCATTTGTCAACTATTTTATTGAAATTATTAATTTATTTTCCTATTAATCAATACCGATTATGAAATAAAATGTCGCATGATATGCTCCTTTATTTCTATATCGGCATTAACAATTGTAAAGTTTTTAAATTGTCATAAGACATTAAAAAATTACAACTAGTTAAATTGTCGTGCAAAGATAAAATTATTTTTCAGAAACACACTTTTTCAATTAGAAAGAAAAGTGATTCTAAAACTCATTTAGTCGATCAACTCATTAAAATCTGCATCCAGAGGGACTTCCAGCACGAAGTCAAAGAGTGTTATTTTTCGTAAAGTATAATAATTGGACCAGTACATTCTAAGTGCAGCAATATAATTTGCTTTGGCATCATCTTTTTCAGAAAGTGCAACATTCAAATCCAATACATCGACTTTACCAATTAAAAATCTCTGTTTGGTCATATCATAACGCTTTTGAGCAATTAAATCACGTTTAGCTGCGATTAACAATTGATCGTCTTGCAAGTTAAATTGCATAACATTTAAATATACTGATTGTACAAAATCTGTTCTTGCCTGATCTACTGTAGTTCGAATAACTTCTTGGCTTGACTCTGCCATTTTATATCGTCCTCGTCCTAAACCCCAGTCTAAAATTGGAATATTTAATCCTAAAGTAAACCGTTGCTGATCCTGTGGATTTATATATACATCGGAAAGCACTTCTGACTGCTGTGTATAGCCAATACTTGCATAGAGATCAGCTTGCAAGCCCTTTTCTGATTTTGCTTTCGCCACATCCCTTTCTGCTTCAATTAATTGTCGCTCAAATGTTATAATATCCGGATTATTTCCTCTTGCAATTTCAAGTGCCTTATCCATATCGACTGTTAACTCTGGAATTTTTTTGGGAATAACTAATTCAAGATCTACTTTTTCGTTAAATCCTAAGAATGATCTAAGTTGGAATTTTCCTATTTCTAAATCTACAAGTGATGAATTTAACGATGAACCGGCATTAAGAACACTTAATTCCATTTGCATTAATTCATTTTCAGCAATAGTTCCAATATTATATCTTCCTTCTGCAATTTTGTACAATGTATCTGCATTGGAAAAGTTTATTCGCGCAACTTGCAAGTTTTGTTGAGCAAGAGCAAGATCAAAAAAGTATCTTACTGCTTTTAAAGAAACATCTTCAAGAGAAGATACATATCTTTTCTTGGCTTCTTCATATTTTAAGGGCTCAATTTTCTTCTGCCATTTATACTCGTTGTAAAATAAAACAGGCTGTCGATATCCAATACTTACAGGAGTTGATAAATATGAAATTGAATTATCATCACCAAAAACGTCCAATCTTGTTAATCTGGAAGATGCAAAGATCTGCCCACCAGTTAAGCCAACGTTTTGTCTTAGATTAAGATTTGCAGAAGTAGAATTTAAATTATCCTCAACATAAGAATAAGTTCCATCAGGATTTTGGTATTTTTTAATTGCTCGACTAAAATCAGGAAATGTAGTTCCAAGTGAAATATTTGGTCTGAAATCTGCTTTATATGTTCGGTATTCCCAGTAATTAGCACGAAACTGATGTTTTGCCATTATTGCATCGGGAGATTGCTCTCTGGCTAATTGCATTACCTCTTCAAATGTAAGTTCTTCGAGAATTTTATCCTGAGCTTTAGCACTCTCGGTCAAAGAAATAAACAATAAGATTATTGGTATTATATACTTTTTCATTTAATGTATTTTTTTTATTTATTCGTGTCTCAATGATTCTATCGGGTCTCTTTGTGCAGCACGTTTTGCCGGCGACAATCCAAATATTACACCAATAGCAGCACTTACACCAAATGCAACTATTATTGATCCCGGAGATATTATTGTAAGGATTCCTGCAAACTTCATTATTAATTTCGAAAAAACAACTCCTAAAAAGACTCCTATTAATCCGCCTGAAACACTAATTAATATAGCTTCAGAAAGAAACTGAGCAATAATATCTTCTTTTTTTGCACCCAAGGCTAAACGAATACCAATTTCTTTTATTCGTTCCATAACGGTAGCAAACATAATGTTCATAATACCAATTCCACCTACAATTAATGAAATACTGGCAATTGCACCCAAAACAATATTAAAAATATCTTTTGTTCGTTGTTGTTGTTTTAATAAAAGCTCTGGAACTGTTATCTCATAATCTTTAACCTGCATATGTCTTCGCAACAACATGCGACTTAATATTTCGGTTGTAGTGGTTAGCTGTTCAGTCTCCTCAACCTGAACAATTATTTTATCGAGTTGATGATAATTAGATGAAGTTGTTTCCTGACCTCCTGAAAGGGAAAAGAAAAATCCTCCCATAAAGCCATTGCTCCCGCTTAAACTTTTTGAATTAATTAACGCCCTGTTTTTATAACGCATAAGCATTGTTTGAACAGGAATAAATACATTATCATTTACAAGATTTACACCAGCATTATCAGCAGCAGAAAGTTTAACATTTGTTTTTCCCAAAACTCCAACAACCTTTAGCCATACATGTCCAAATTTAAGATATTGATTTACGGGATCAGTATCACTAAATATTTTGGCAGCAATATTTGCTCCGATTACACAAACAGGAATGCCATTTTCAGTCTGATAATCACTAAAGAATAAACCTTTTTCGAGACTAATATTAAAAACATCAAAGTAGTCATTATCAACACCAATAACCTTTGACGGCACTCGTCTTCCGTTTTGAACTACAAACGAATTTGCAACAATTTCAGGGGTAATTCTTTTAACCGAAGGAACAATTCTTTTAATCGATTCTAAATCGTCCATCGTTAATCCCGGCGAAAACTTTTTCTTTGTTTTTTCTCCGTTTGATTCTCCGCTTCCATCATCTGATGCCCCCCCATTTCCTCCGCTTATCGTTAAATCAAGCGTTGGTGTAATTACGATATTATTTACACCAACCATTTTTATCTGCTCAAGGATCTCCTGCTGCGCTCCATTCCCGATAGCAAGCATACTAATAACTGCTGCAGTACCGAAAATTATACCCAAAGCTGTTAAAATAGATTTGAGTTTATTTCCAAGCAATGACTCTATTGCAATTTCTATATCATGAAAATATCTACTAAACATATTTAATTCTATTTAGAACCTGATGGAGGTCTTCGTTTATGTCCATTTGGTTTTTTAAAATCCCGATTAGGTTTATTTGTAGTATCTCTGTCTTTTGCTTCTTTCTCTTTTTTTAGTCTTTCTCTTTCTTTTAAGACAGGTATCAGTTCTTCTCCTGCAAGTTTATACTTCTCTGTATTTTCAGGAACAGATATATAAACCTCGTCTCCTTCATTTAGACCCTGCTCAATTATGATGTAATTTTCATTTACTTCTCCCGGAACAATAATCTGCTTTCTATTTGATTTAGTATAAACAAAGCTCAAGCTATCTTCATTATGAATTGCCTCTAAAGGAAGAAATAAAACATCGCTATAAACATTTGTTATTACTTGATTACTTGTTGTCATTGCAGGACGCATAATACTATCAGATTGATCAACACTAATAATTACTTCAAAAACTTTTGCGTCGGTATTTTGTAATTGTTCACCAATATTAGCAACCTCAAGAACTTGACCTGTATATTCTCTTTCGGGGAAAGCATCAATTCCCATTCTCACGTCCTGACCAGTTTTTACTTTACTAATATCAATTTCATTAACGTAAGTTTTTGAATTCATTGTTGATAAATCGGGTAATGTAGCAACCGTTAAGTCCCATGGATTAATCATTGAACCTACTTTTCTCTTTTGACCACTCCATTCTTTTTTATAGATAACCATTCCTGACTGTGGTGCATATATGGTAAATTTCTCAATCACATTTTTTAATTCATTAACTTTTCTGCGTGCTTTATCGAGATTAATACTTGCTTCGCGCATATTTGCCTGAGCTTGTTGTGCTTTTAGTGAATAATTATCGCTTGCCTGGTCATATGATCTTTGTGATTTTTCAAGATCAATAGTTGCCTGACGTATGGTTGCTGGAGGTTCGAATTTACTTTGATCAAGAACTATCTGCTTCTCTTCCATTGTAAATCGGAGGTTTACTATTTGATCGCGCAACTCTCTCATTTGCATTGTTGTATCGAGCTGAGTTTTCAGATATTGCGACTCCATAGTTTCAAGCTCATCTTCCAGATCTTTTAAACTTGTACCTACCTCTGAGCGATCAAGTTCACCAACATATTCGCCGGAATCAACTACAGTTCCTTCCGGAACTAAATCCTGAATTTTAATATTTCTAATCCTTATACTTCTGCTATTTCTTAACTCTGAAGGGCCCATTATATCAACAGAACTTTTCGCTTGTAGCTCACCAGTTGTAGTCACAAGAATCTCAAATTCTCCTTTTTCTACTTTTACTGTTAATAATTTTAATGATTCTACCTTTGGTCTAAAGATTGCATAAGCAATAATAACAACAAGAACAGTTGCTATAATAATGTAATATTTCCTTTTCATTACTTTCTTTTATAAGAATGATTTTATTTCGTTTATAATTTTATCAGCTAATTCATTTGCTTTGTTCATATTTATACTTTCGGCATAAATTCGAATAATAGGCTCAGTATTTGATTTTCGTAAATGAACCCAGCCTTTTTCAAATTCTATTTTTACACCATCAATATCAATAATTTTTTGATCACTAAATTTATCCTTTACTGAATCTAATATTTTATCGACGTTAATTTCTGGTGTAAGCTGCATCTTCTTTTTTGCTATAACATATTCTGGAAAACGCGAACGTAAATCAGAACATTTATAAGCTGTGTTTGCTAAATGAGTTAAAAATAATGCAATACCAACAAGAGAATCACGACCATAATGTAATTCAGGATATATAATACCGCCATTACCTTCACCACCAATAACAGCATTATTAGCTTTCATGCTTTCAACTACATTAACCTCTCCAACTGCTGAAGCAAAGTATTCCCCGCCATAATTATTTGTAACATCTCTTAAAGCACGTGATGAAGAAAGGTTGGAAACTGTATTTCCCTTCTTATTTCGCAAAATATAATCTGCTACTGCTACCAAAGTATATTCTTCGCCGAACATAGAGCCATCTTCATTAACAATTGCTAACCTGTCAACATCAGGATCTACAACAAATCCTAAATGAGCTTTGCTTTCAACAACTAATTTTGAAATCTCTGTTAAATGTTCAGGAAGCGGTTCTGGATTATGCGGAAAGATTCCATTTGGTTCACAATATAATTCCACAACTTCATTTACTCCAAGAGCTTTTAATAGTTCTGGAATTGCAATTCCTCCTACAGAATTAACTGCATCGATAACAATTTTAAATTTTGCAGCTTTTATGGCATTAACATCAACAAGTGGTAAATCTAATATTTGCTTTATATGAATATCTAAATAATCATTTCTTGTTTTTACTGATCCAAGATCATCAACTTCTGCATATCTGAAATCCTCATTTTCAGCGATCTCCAATATCTGAATACCGTCGTCGGCAGATAAAAACTCTCCTTTTGCGTTTAAAAGTTTAAGAGCATTCCATTGTTTTGGATTGTGGCTTGCAGTTAAAATAATACCTCCATTTGCACTTTCATTTGCAACAGCAATTTCTGTTGTTGGAGTCGTGGCAAGACCAATATCAATAACATTAATCCCCATTCCCATAATCGTTCCAACCACAATACTATTGACCATTTCTCCTGAAATTCTGGCATCACGTCCAACTACTATACATAAATCCTTGTTGCTTGAATTTTGAATTACCCATTGACAATATGCCGATACAAATTTAACTGTATCCAAGGGACTTAATCCATCACCAGCTTTCCCTCCAATTGTTCCTCTAATTCCTGAAATTGATTTTATTAATGTCATAGCTTTAAGACTGTTAAATGAATTTATAGTTTAAAAGACATTAAAGATAGATAAATGGATTTATTTGTGATAGGATTTCATTTTTTTTAACAATTATATTTTAGAAAATAGGAGATAATTTTTCTAAACAACATTAATTAATATATTACCTTTGCAAAGTTTTAACAAACAAGAATTTAATTAATATCAGCGTAATGGAGAGAGAGAATTTTAAAGGTAAAAAACAAAATATTTCACGAAAAAAAACTACACCCTACAAAAAAAAGTCTGTAGAAACTGGTTCAGAAAAAAAAGAAGATGAATGGAATGCTCCATTAAGATTAAACAAGTTCTTGTCTAATTCCGGAGTTTGTTCTCGGCGGGATGCTGATGAGCTTATAAAGTCGGGACAAATTACTGTAAACGGTAATACTGTAACTGAACTTGGAACAAAAGTTTCTCCAAAAGATGATATCAAGTACAAAGGAAAAAAAATAACAAAAGAACAAAAAGTTTACATTTTACTTAACAAACCAAAGGATGTTGTTACAACTGTAAGAGATAAACATGCTGAAATGACTGTTATCGACATTATTAAAGATGCTTGTCCAGAACGTGTATATCCTGTTGGCAGACTTGACAAGAACACTACAGGCTTGTTACTACTTACAAACGATGGTGAGCTTACAAAACAATTAACACACCCTTCTTTTAAAAAGAAAAAAATATATCATGTTCATTTAGATAAAAATCTTACAAAGGCTGATATACTAAAAATAGCTGAAGGTCTGCAACTTGAAGATGATTTTATTATTCCTGATGCTATTAGCTATGTTGAAGAAAGCGACAAAGCACAGGTTGGTATTGAAATTCATACAGGACAAAACAGAATTGTAAGAAGAATATTTGAATCGCTGGGTTACAGAGTTAGGAAACTGGATCGAGTGTATTTTGCAGGATTAACAAAAAAGAACCTTCCAAGAGGGAAATTCAGATTTCTTACTCCATTTGAGATTTCTGTTTTGAAAAGAAAATCATTTAAATAAACAAACAATTCATTCTTATTAATTTCGTTTCAATATCTGCATATAGAAAGAAAATAAAAAAACTATGCGTAGGAAAGCTCTAATTTTAGTATCTATTTTATTTGTTTTATCCAATTCTCTTCAAGCACAAGAAATAAGAGGAAAGATTATTGACTCAAAAACAAAAACACCTTTACCCTTTGTAAATATTGTTTATGGGCATTCAAATTTTGGCACAACCACAAATATCGATGGAAACTTCACTATAGATAGCAAAACCCCTGTTAAAGAGCTTCGCTTGAGTTATCTGGGCTACAAATCTGATACAATTTTATTAAATCAGAAAATAGTAAATAAAAAATTAGAAATTAAGCTTGAAGCCAAAGCCTATGATCTGGAAGAAATAGTTATTCTGCCCGGAGAAAATCCTGCAAACAGGATTATTAATAAAGTAGTTGAAAATAGAGATTTAAATAATCCTGAAAAAATGCACTCTTTTTCTTTTACTTCTTATAATAAAATGATTTATAAATTAGGAAAAGACACTTTACTTTGGACTGATAGCACTTATAAAAAGAACAAGCTCGAAAAAAATCTTGAAAAGCATCATTTACTATTAATAGAAACTGTTAACGAAAAAGAGTTTCTTTATCCTGATAAATACAAAGAAGAAATTGTTGCTTCAAAAATATCCGGTTTTAATGATCCAATATTCGGCTTAATCGCTTCTCAGGTCCAGTCTCTTTCATTTTACAATGATTTTTTTGAAATTCTGGATAAAAGATATTTAAATCCGATAAGTAAGAATAGTACAAAGAGATACTTTTTTCTATTAGAAGATACCCTTTATAATGCAAAAAACGATACTATTTTCGTGATCTCTTATAGGCCAAAAAAAGGTAAAAGTTTTATAGGGCTAAAAGGATTTTTACATATTAATACCAACAAATATGCAGTTCAGTCGGTTGTTGCAGAACCTCTTGAAGAAGATTTAGGAATGCTCGTAGAGATTAAGCAGAACAGTGAATTCTTAGAAAATAAACAATGGTTTCCAAAGGAATTAATTACAAAGATCACATTCAAAGAAGCGCTTGCGGCACCTGAAGGAGATGATTATGACCTTGTAGCGCTTGGAAGTAGTTATATCTCCAATATAAATCTTAATCCTGAAGTAAATAAAAAAGATTTTAACCGAGTTGAAGTTAAAATAGATGAGGATGCAGGTAACAAACCTGATGAATACTGGACAGATAAAAGAATACAAGCCTTAAGCGAAGTTGAAACTGAAACTTACAGAGTTATTGACAGCATTGGCAAAGCAGAGAATTTTGACAAAATGCTTGCAGGCATGGAAGCATTCATGAGCTTGAATATACCCATAAAATGTTTTGATCTCCCAATAGTAAAAATAATCGATTATAATAAATATGAAGGTTACCGTCTTGGATTAGGATTAATGACCAATAATAAACTCTCGAAACACTTTTCCGTTGGAGGATATTTTGGATATGGATTTAAAGATAAAGCATGGAAATATGGTGGTGATTTGATTTTAAACTTACACAAAGAATCTGAAAGCCAGTTGCATTTTTCATATTCAAATGATGTTGTGGAAACGGCCGGATATAAGTTCTTAGGGACGATGGATTTTACAGGAACAGAAATTTACAGAAGATATATGATTAAAGATATGGACATGATTGAAAAATATCAGGTTTCATTCAGCTTTTTATCGTTTCAATATCTACAAACTCAAATATTCTATAATCAATCGTATATTACGGCTACCGGTAATTACACCTATGAAACAAGTCCTGCAGTTTTTGTAAATAATTTCATTTTTAACGAAATTGGATTGCAATTCAGATATGCTTATAACGAGAAATTCCTTCAAACTCTTAAAGCTAAATACAGTATGGGAACTGATTACCCCATATTTTATGGAAATATAATCAGAGGAACAAATTGGTTGGATGGAGAATATGAATACACAAAAATTGAGGCAAAAATAACCAAGAGATTTAAATTCAAAACATTGGGAAAGACATCTCTTGCTGCAACAGGAGGATTAATTAAGGGCGAAGCTCCTCTTACTAAATTATATAACGGACACGGAAGTTATAGTTCATTTAGCATTGAATCGGAAAACAGTTTTGGAACAATGCGCATGGGTGAGTTTTATGCTGATCGATTTTTATCATTTTACTTTAAACATGATTTTGGAAACAGACTCATTAAAACGAAATTGTTTTCGCCAAAGTTTGCTATAATAACTAACTATGGAATAGGTAGCTTAAGCAACAAGGCTAAACACATTACAAGCACTCCTCTTAAATCATTTGATAAAGGTTATTATGAAAGTGGTTTGTTAATTAATAATATTTTAAACCAATCATTCCTTGGACTTGGTTTTGGTCTTTACTACAGATACGGAACATATGCCTTTTTAAAAACTGCCGATAACTTTTCGTATAAACTGACTATGATTATAGGATTGTAAATGACAGTAAAAAATAGAATTATCAAAATTTTATAATTTTTGACAGATAAAAACCGGTTTTAATAAGCCTGTGGTATTGTAAAAATAAATTTACTCCCTTTCCCAACTCCACTTTCAAGCCAAATTTTACCGTTGTTCTTTTCTACAAATTCTTTGCATAAAATCAGGCCTAAACCTGTTCCTTTTTCTCCTGATGTTCCTTTAGTTGAAATGCTTTCTTCTATTTTAAAAAGTTTATCAATATCTTCTTTTTTTATTCCAATTCCTGTATCAATAACCGAAAATTTTATATAATCGTCTTCTGTTTCAGAAGATATGGTAACATTTCCTGTTTCGGTAAATTTTATGGCATTGGATATCAAATTTCTGATTACTGTGTTAATCATATTTTTATCGGCAAAAGCTTTGTGATTTGGCTTAACTTCTGATTTTAATGAAATCTTCTTGGCATCAGCACTACTTTTCATTAAATTAATATTTTCATCAACCACTTCGCTGGAATTAAATATTACAGGCGAAAATTTTATCTGTCCGGTTTGTGATCTTGACCATTCTAAAAGGTTTTGAAGCAAGTTAAAAGTATGTCTTGAGTTCTCATTAATAACTTTTATTATTTCTTCTTTACTGTCGTCACTATATTCAATAAAATTACCTGATAAAAGTTCAGTAAAATTTACAATATTACCTATCGGATTACTTAAATCATGGGCTATTATCGAGAAGAATTTGTCTTTCGTGGCATTAAGTTCCTTTAAACGTTTTTCGTTTTCTTTAAGTTTTTCTTCTGTTTTTTTTCGTTCCGTGATATCTTCAACAGCACCTTCATAATATCTTATTGCTCCATTTTTATCACGAAATACTCTTGCGTTCTCTCTGACAAATATTTCCTCTCCATCTTTTTTCTTCCACTTTGATTCATACCCAATTATATTGTCATTTTTATCTATCCTTTTTTTAAACAATTTTCGATGATTTTTTTGTATAAGATTTCCTTTTTCAATATTTACATTATTAAGGTCTTCTATCGAATCAAACTTTAACATTGAAACTAAAGCAGGGTTTGCCAATAATATTTTACCATTAACAGTTGTACGATAAAGCCCTACAGGCACACTTTTTATAAAATTTCGTAATTGCTCTTCACTATCTTTTAGTTTTTCTTCTGCTTTTTTGCGCTCGGTGATGTCTCTAATATTCCCCTGTATT
>DAOWGM010000069.1 GCA_030637515.1 Bacteroidales bacterium | reverse complement strand
GCAGGATGCTGACCCGTTTGAATAGCATACTGCTCGGCTGGTAATCCAAAAGCATCATAGCCCATTGGATGTAAAACATTAAAACCTTTCAATCTCTTGTAACGCGAATAAATATCGGAAGCAATATATCCTAAAGGATGTCCTACGTGCAATCCTGCACCTGAAGGATAAGGAAACATATCCAAAACATAATACTTTGGTTTTGAATCATCTACGTTTGTTATGTAGGTTTCATTTTTATCCCAGAAATCTTGCCACTTTTTCTCAATATCTTTAAAATTGTATTCCATAATTATTGTCTGATTGAAAGTTGTTTTTCAAGTTGCGAAATTAGAAAAAACTTAGCAATAATTCGTTATGAGATTTAAATAATGATTTAGATAGTTATTTTTAAAAAAATAGAGCACTGGTAAATTATTTTTATAAATTTGCATCATAATTACCGGCCCAGTAGTTCAATGGATAGAATATCAGATTTCGGCTCTGAGGGTTGGGGGTTCGAGTCCTCCCTGGGTCACCAAAGTAAAAGGCTTCCTAAAAGGAGGTCTTTTTTTATAAAATCATTTTAAAACCCATATAGACTTTAAGTACCTTTCGTTATCTTTACCAAATGGACGGTAATACCTCTACACATAAGATTATTATTGGAGCTGCACAAAATATGCAGCAAATTGAAAATAACTCCATTGAACTTGTTGTGACTTCACCTCCTTATCCAATGATAGAAATGTGGGATAATATCATGTCAGAACAAAATCCTGAAATTAAAACAGCATTAAAAAATAGTAATGGTTTACTTGCTTTTGAATTGATGCACAAGGAGCTTGACAAAATATGGACAGAAGTTGAAAGAGTATTAATTCCTGGAGGCTTTGCCTGCATCAATATTGGTGATGCAACAAGGACAATAAATGGCGACTTCCAACTTTATCCAAATCATTCAAGAATAATCTCGGCTTTTCAGAAATTAGGAATATCCAATTTACCAAACATTATTTGGAGGAAACAAACAAATGCACCCAATAAATTTATGGGATCTGGAATGTTACCTTCAGGTGCATATGTTACATTAGAACATGAATGGATCTTGATTTTCAGAAAAGGCGGAAAGAGACAATTCAAAACTGATGGTGAAAAACTCCACAGAAAAGAAAGCTCTTTCTTTTGGGAAGAAAGAAATGTATGGTTTTCTGATTTATGGGATTTAAAAGGAACAAAACAAAAAATTAACAATTCTGAAACAAGGAAACGCAGTGCAGCATTTCCGTTTGAACTTGCCTACAGATTAATTAATATGTATTCGCTGCAAGGAGACACTGTTTTAGATCCTTTTTTAGGAACAGGTACAACTACAGTAGCTTCAATTGCCACAAAAAGAAATAGCATTGGATATGAAATTGACCCTATGTTTTCTGACATTATTAAAGATAATATTAAGAATACTCCTGTAAGTTTTCTAAACTCTTATATTCAAAATAGAATTGAGAATCATAAGCAGTTTCTTGTAGAAAGAAATGCTGATCCTAAAAAGAAGGAAATTAAACACTATAATGAAAACCTAAAAATGCAAGTAATGACTTCACAGGAGACTGAAATAAAATTGAGTTTTATAGAAAAATTAGAAATAGTCGATAATAAGATTACTTGTTTCTACAATTCAGTTAATCCTGACAAGATTGATTTACCAAAGAAAAAAAAGAACAAGGCAATATAAATAATATTAGACTTACAATTTACCGATAAGATCAACAAGCTCAGATAAATTCACAAATTTCTCTTTGTCATCGTAGAAAAGATACAAAACAGGTTTTCCCCATTTTTGATTTGCATTTTTATTAAATGTAATAACTTCTTTGCGCATTAATTTAAATGTAGACGGCTTTACCTGTATGCCACCAACTTCATCCTGGTCTTTATTAATGATTATATCTATTCTTAATTCTTCATCTAAAAAACCCTCAGCTTCAACAAATGAATATGAAGAAAATGTTTTTCGTAATTGCTCTATCGCTTTTTTCTCAACAATACCCCCTTTTAATGACTGAACAACAAACAAATCATATTCCCACTGAATACACTCCTGCAAACTATATTTGTTATAACCCCAATAAGATATTTGGGAATCGTAAAGGTTTTTACCAAATGATTCTACAGTTCCCTGACTTACAACTCCACATTCACATTTATTTTCTGAATGCCATTTAATTAGTTCTACCAGTTCTTCTTTACTTTTTGGTTTATGTGCTTTGATAAGCTTCATTACGGGAACACTTTTATAAGGAGCCGAAATCCCCATTTTCCCATTTAGCTCATTTAAAGGCCCTCCAGTATAAGCCATGTATTTTAAAATTTTATTTCATCAAATTCAACCACAATTTCTGATTTCTTCTTTTCATAAAAAACTAAAGGAACATTAATATTTTCATTAAGACCCATTTTTGTTTTATATGTAATTGGCTTTATACTAACTGCCGCATCTCCTATAAAACCATCAATCCCTCTACTTTCTTCATCAGGACTTGCAAGCCGCCACGTTTCTTTATAATACGAAGCAATTTTTTTTAAAATAGCTTGCTGAAATTTTAACCCAGAGAAAGTCTTCACAACAACTAATTCTTCAATCCATTTTCTAACAGTTTTTTTATCGATTTCTAAAATCGCTTCTTTTAATAATGAAACCATTGTATAAACTTTTTCTGTTGCATTATCAATAGCATTAGGATGGCTTTCCAAGTACCACTTTTCCCATTCAGAAAGAGTACTCCCTTCAAACTCTTGAGTCAAATCACTCATTTGTCCTACCATTTTTGCTCTTGTTCCTTGTGAATTTTGGTTTGCTAAATTCATTATTTGAGTAGTATACTTTGGATAAGCATATGACTTTCCGGATAATAATTCCTGAACTTCTCTGTTAGGTATTTTTATTTTTTTCATATTCTTATAAAAAATGAATCTACACTTTTGAATTAAAAAAATAAAAATAGTGTAGTTTTAATAATGAGAAATTGATGTGCATGACTTGCAATAAATAAACTTTAGTAAGTTGAACTAAAAACTATATTACTGAACTAAGTATAATTTAATAAGAGAAGATCCGAGTTTATTATCCTGGAAGTGTATTAGAATATCGTAGAATCCTGTTTTGGTACATTTAAACATAAATTTCGAGTAATACTTTCCATTTACGTAATTTAGTGCTACTGTTTTGTCGTTATCTAGTATTTCAACCACTGCTTTTCCAGGAAAATCTCCGATATGATTTAAAACTGTAAACTTGTACAGAGAATTTTTATTTAAAGTAATTGTAAGAAAGTATTCATTTTCATACTGATTAGCACTTAACTTTTTTAACTCAAACTGAAATTCCTTAATAAATATATCTTTTTGAGCAACCGACGAAAAACTTACCAGACAAAGTAAAAATAATGGAAAGATAAATATAAAGGCTTTTTTCATAGAACCAGCTTAAAAACAAAGTAGAAAAACATTCTACAATGAAAATTATCTCTTAAGATACTAAGTTATTTAATACAAATATAAGATTTATTAAAAAATGTTCTAATTTTTATCCATATTTCAGTAAAAAATAAAAAAAAGGAGATGAAAATCATCTCCTTTTCTTAATAGTACAATATATATTATTCTATAACTTCAACTTTTCGAGTAGAATAATTAATTTTCAAGGCACTAGCCTTTCGTAATTCCTGCTTAACATCAACAACAATTCCCATTTTGGTATTTTCATCTACTTTAAGAGAAACTGTCATAAGAGGACGTTCTTTTTCGTCCATTGTTTCTCGTTCTGCAGCAACATAATCACGAATATCAGCTACTTTTGCAAAAGCATCATTTAACTGAATTCTTGGCTCTGTACCATACATTGTTTGAAATGTTCTCTTTGGTTTTCCAATATTAATATAACTAACCAGAGATTTTTTTTCCATTTTCTTAACTTCTGTGGCACCAGGTAATTTTTGTTCAATTTTTAATGTAGTTTCTCTCATTACGGTACTTACCATAAAAAAGAACAATAACATAAAAACGATATCTGGTAAAGAAGCTGTTGAAACTTCTGGCAATCCACCTTTTCCTTTTCGTCCGAATTTAGCCATATTAATTTCCTCCTCCGATATTTTTAGGTTCTGCTTCAGATATAATCTGCGGATAATATTTCTTTACAGCATCCTGCTTTTCTTTAGTTAAATCTACATAATGTTTTCCAAACTTTCGCATGGAAACTTCATCTCTTACTTCATTATAAGCAGCAATAAGTTCATTTTGAACTTTTATATACATACCATATGAAGTACCTCTGTCATTTTGAAGAGAAATAATTCCTTTTGATACCATCACTTCACCAAAAAAATCGATTTCCTTTGGTGTTTTTTCTGGTAAATTTTCTTTGTTTGCAGGATTCACTATAAATTCTTTAGCTGCTTCTCTAATCATACGAACATTTAATTGCTTCCCTTCAACTAAGATCTGATCATTTGAATTAATTAAAACAACGTAAACATTTCGTTCTTTAATCAGATCTGTACTTTCTTCCTGATCGGGATTATAAGGAGGCATTTGTCTGGATAAACCAGAATCGATATCCATTGTAGTGGCAACTAGGAAAAATATAAGCAGCAAGAAAGCAATGTCTGCCATAGATGCTGCACTAAATTGTCCTGTAGGTCTTTTTGGCATAGACTTATTTTTTTAAATTTAAAAAAGTCTGGGTGATATAATACCACCCAGCTATATACTATTTAAACACTTTAGCTACTTCACTATATACCATCGACACAATTGCAATTACTGCCAATATATATATTGAATTAATCATCATTCCTGCATACTTTAATGTTGAAGGAACGTCATATTTTGCTGCTAATTCAAGGTTTCTAATTCCTAATGCTTCATCTGAAGCGAATAGATAAGCTATTCCAAGTATTACAACTAATGCCAAAATACCCATTAAGCCCTTTTTAGCATTCTTAGGATTTGTTACCATTTGAATAACAGGAAAAACAATTGTTAATCCAACAGCAAGTCCTGTAAGAATATAAGCCCAGACAATTAGCACATTAGTAAACTTTGGATAAGTTTCAATCCTTCCCGAAGCAGCTAATTCGATTGTATTTTTTCCTCCTGCAAAATAAAAAAGTATAATTAATGCAGAAACGGAAAAAAGGACAATCAATATTATCCTTATTAATTTATTCATAGTTAATTATTTTTTAAGGTTGTATTTTACTAAAATATCAATTAAAGAAATTGAAGCATCTTCCATGTCGTTTACGATACTATCGATCTTTGAAATAATATAGTTATAAAATACTTGTAAAATAACAGCAACGATCAAACCACCAACAGTAGTAAGTAATGCTATTTTAATACCACCAGCAACTAATGAAGGAGAAATGTCTCCAGCAGCTTCAATAGAGTCGAATGCACCGATCATACCAATAACTGTACCCATGAAACCTAACATAGGAGCAGTTGCAATAAATAATGAGATCCAGGTAATACCTTTTTCTAATAATCCCATTTGAACAGATCCGTAAGCAACAACTGATTTCTCAACAACGTCAACACCTTCGTCCATTCTGTCTAATCCTTGATAGAAAATACTAGCAACAGGGCCTCTTGTATTACGACAAACTTCCTTAGCTGCCTCAACACCACCTTGGTTCAATGCTTCCTCAACACTTAATAAAAGTTTATTTGTGTTTGTAGATGCAAGATTTAAATAAATAATTCTTTCAATTGCAATTGCTAAACCTAAAATTAAACAAAGAAGTACAATACCCATAAATTCAGGTCCACCTTCGATGAATTTAACTTTAATTTTTTTGTGCAAAGTTTCTTTTACTTCAACTTCAGCAACAACTTCTTCAGCAACTACTTCTTCAACTGCAACTGTATCAATTGCTTCTTCCATTTCCGTAGAATCAGTTAATTCAACAGCTGTTTCATCAGTTGTTTCGTCTTGAGCAACTGAATTGAACGATACTCCTAAAAGTATCCCAAAAACTGCTATAAATGCAAATAATTTTTTCATGGTTTGTTTTCTGTTTAAATTATTAACGATATTTATATTTGTAAAAATATTAAAAAAATTACGAATTAAAAATTATTGCGGAGAAAGAGGGATTCGAACCCACGATACCCTTTTGAGGTATACACGCTTTCCAAGCGTGCGCCTTAAGCCACTCGGCCATTTCTCCATCACCTTTTCTCCTTAATTTAGGGGCACAAATTACAAAAAATAAAGCAAAACCAAACAAATTATTTTGTTATTTCACCACTAATGGATTGATTTAGCTTTATTTTAATTGTGCTATTATCAAATTTTTGTCCCAACAAATGCATTAATTTTGTAACTGCTGCTTCTGTTGTTATGTCATAACCACTTACTATTCCTAATTTTAAAAGCTCATTTCCTGTTTCGTATTTTGTCATATCAACACTTCCTGCTGAGCACTGTGTGACATTTAATACTATTTTCCCTTCGCTAATTACTTTTTTCAGTTCATCTAAAAACCATTTTTCAGTTGGTGCATTTCCGGCTCCATAAGTTTCAATAATAATAGCCTTTACATCTTTAATATTTAAAAGAGTTCTGAAAGTTTCTTTATTTAAACCCGGAAAAATCTTTAGAATAACAATATTCGTATCTAATTCTGAATAAATTTTTAATTCTCTTTTAGAAGTTGAATAGTGAATCGCGCCGTAATTAAACTTTAAATTAATTCCTGCATCTGCAATATTTGGATAATTTGGTGATTCAAAAGCATTAAAATGCTCTGAATTATATTTTGTTGTTCTGTTCCCTCGCATAAGTTTATTTTCAAAATAAACACAAACTTCAGGGGCCATTGGCTGACCATTCTTCTCAGTTGCTGCAATTTCAATTGCCGAAATCAAATTTTCTTTTCCATCTGTTCGCAGTGTTCCAATTGGTAATTGTGAACCTGTAAAGATAACTGGCTTATCCAGATTTTCAATCATAAAGCTTAGTGCAGAAGCGGAATAAGCCATAGTATCAGTTCCGTGAAGAATTACAAATCCATCATAATTATTATACTCTTTCTTAATGATTTTAACCAATTTAGTCCAAACCTCAGGATTTAAATTTGATGAATCAATTAGCGGAGTAAAGGATATTGTTGAAAGTTCAAAGCCAAAACGCTTTAATTCAGGAACTTCATCAAGAATTTGATCAAAATCAAATGGAGATAAAACACCCGTTTCCGGATCTTTTATCATACCGATAGTTCCTCCGGTATATATTATTAATATTGATTTTGACCTGTTATTTTCCATATTACTTACAACTTAAATAGTTGTTTTGCATTATTAGTAGTTATTTTTGCAACTTCTTCTAATGAAATATTTTTAATTTCTGCTATTCTTTTTGCGATATGAACTATGTATGCACTTTCGTTCCTTTTCCCTCTTTTTGGAACAGGTGCCAAATATGGTGAATCTGTTTCTAAAACGATATGATTAATATCAATATTATGCACTACCTTATCTAATCCTGAATTTTTAAATGTAACAATTCCTCCTATTCCAATCTTGAACCCCCACTCTACAATCCTTTCAGCCTGAATATCATTTCCAGTAAATGCATGAAAAACTCCCTTAAGTTTATCATCAATTACATCATCCATAATTTTAAATATCTCATCGAAAGATTCACGAGCATGAATAACAATAGGCAAATTATATTTTTTTGCAAGTTCAATCTGGTATCTGAAAGCTTCCTCTTGCTCTACTTTATAAGTTTTATCCCAATATAGATCAATCCCTATTTCTCCTATTGCACAAAAGTCTCTTTGACCTAACCAATGTTCAACAATCTTAAGTTCTTCTTTGTAATTTTTATTTACTGATGTTGGATGCAAACCCATCATTGGAAAACAAAAATCAGGATATTTATCGACTAAATTTAAAAGAATCTGTGTTGTTGAATTATCAACATTTGGCAAAAGAACTTTTTCAACGTCATTCCCAATTGCATTAGCAATCGCTTGATCGCGATCAGAATCAAATTCTGGAAGGAATAAATGAGTATGTGTATCTATTAATTGCATAATTCTAAAACCGATGCAAACATAAAAAATTTATTATTCATTCTTTAAATTAAGAATCTAATTCTATATGTCATTAAACATTTATTGTTTAGTATGATTAACAATTTAGGTAAAACCCTAAAATAAAAGGGAGGCAAATTGCCTCCCTTTATATATTTTTAAGTTAAATCTTATTAAACAGCTCCTTGTGCAAGCATAGCTTCGGCAACTTTTACAAATCCACCGATATTTGCACCGTTAACATAATTAATAAATCCTTCAGAATCTTTACCATACTTTTCACAAGTAGCATGAATATCTTTCATAATCTGATGTAATCTTTGGTCAACTTCTTCTCTTGTCCAGCTTAATCTTAAGCTATTTTGTGACATTTCAAGACCAGATACTGCAACACCACCAGCATTAGCAGCTTTTCCAGGACCATAAAGAATCTTATTATCAATATAAACTTCAACAGCTTCAGGAGTAGAAGGCATATTTGCACCTTCAGAAACTACGAAACATCCATTAGCAACTAGAGTTTTAGCTTCTTCTTCATTAAGTTCATTTTGAGTAGCACAAGGAAGAGCAACATCACATTTAATTTCCCATGGACGTTTTCCTTCATAATACTCACAACCATATTTGTCAGCATACTCTTTAATTCTTCCTCGCTTAATGTTTTTAAGGTCCATTACATAAGCTAATTTCTCAGCATCAATTCCATTTGGATCATGAATAAATCCTGCAGAATCAGAAACGGTAACTACCTTACCACCCAACTGATTTACTTTTTCGGTAGCAAACTGAGCAACATTTCCTGAACCAGAAACAGTAACTATTTTACCTTTAAAGCTGTCACCTCTGGTTTTTAACATTTCTTCAGCAAAATAAACCGCACCATAACCAGTTGCTTCAGGACGAATTAAACTACCACCATATTGTCTTCCTTTACCTGTAAGAACACCTACAAATTCATTTCTAATACGCTTATATTGTCCAAACATATAACCAATTTCACGACCACCAACACCAATATCACCAGCAGGAATATCTGTATTCGCGCCAATGTGCTTACAAAGCTCAGTCATAAAACTTTGACAAAACCTCATTACTTCATTATCTGACTTTCCTTTAGGGTCAAAGTCAGAACCACCTTTACCACCACCCATTGGTAGTGTTGTTAAACTATTTTTTAATACTTGCTCAAAAGCTAAAAACTTAAGAATGCTTAAATTTACAGTTGGGTGAAATCTTAATCCTCCTTTATATGGACCTATCGCACTATTCATTTCGATACGATATCCTTTGTTAATCTGAATTTCTCCCCTATCGTCCAACCATGGAACTCTAAAAAGTATTACTCTTTCAGGTTCTGCAATTCTTTCAAGAACTTTTGCATGCTTGTACTTTGGATTTTCCTCGATATAAGGAATAAGAGATTCGGCTACTTCTTGTACTGCCTGATGAAATTCATTTTCATGTGCGTTTTTGGCAATAATCTGAGCCATAAATTGTTCTACACGTGGATCCATAATTTTTTTTTAGTTTTTAGTTTGTAATTTATGGTTTAATGCTAACAAACTTATGTAAAAAAAAAATCAAAGAAAATAAGCTAATTCAGAAATCTTGCTGTTAATGAAATAACACAACTATTTATCACCCTGAATGTTAATTATAGCAAGGGATACACCTCGCGCATGTTTAAAAACATTTATGACTTTTATCATAAATATATTGATGAAATCAACTTGTATGATTTACCAGGCAATGTCTTTACAACTCCCATAAACTCTAAGTTTAACAAGATTGGAGAGACCTTACTTGTTGGCATATTGCATTTTAGACATATTAAATCTATAGTTATCTCAACTTGTTCTTTCAATATTTCAGTAATCAACTTCTCATCATCACTAAGATCTATAAACAAATCTTTTTGCACGGCATCTTTTTTGTTTCCTTCTGGTTCCCAACCCAACATATACTCAAGATCCTCAATCGAAGTAAGCATAGCAGCTTTATTAGTCTTTATTAAATTATTGCATCCTTTTGAGTACTTATCTGAAACACGACCCGGAAGAGCAAAAACATCTCTATTATAAGAATTTGCAATATCGGCTGTAATTAACGAACCTCCTTTTTCTCCGGATTCAATTACAATTGTAGCATCTGATAAACCAGCAATAATTCTGTTTCGCTTAATGAAATTATTTTTGTCGCGAATTGATTTGCAAGGAAAATCAGTAACGAGCATTCCTTGATTAATAATACTTTTAGCGAGGCTTTTATGAGATGCAGGATAAATAATGTCTAATCCATGACCTAAAACTGCAATGGTTTGTAAACCATTTACCAATGCAGCCTGATGTGCTGCAGCATCTACACCATACGCCAGACCGCTGACAATCACAGGATTATGATTACGATCTTTTAAATCCTTAATTAATTTTTCAGTAAAAGCTAATCCTTCTGTTGTGGCTTTTCTGGTACCAACTATACTAATCATTTTGCGCGAATTCAGATCCATTTCACCTAAAGTGTATATCAAAATTGGAGCATCCTCGCAATGCTTTAACCTTTCCGGGTATTCTTTATCAAGATAAAATATGGGAGTTATTTTACTTTTTTTAATAAACTCTATTTCCTCTTCTGCTTTAGAAATAACATCTGAGTTAATAATTGATTCGGCAAGAACCGACCCAATCCCGGGAATTTTCATTAAATTCTTCTTCGTTTCACTGAAGACACCCTTAAAACTACCAACATATGCCACAAGCTTTTTAGCGGTAACATGTCCAATTTTAGGTATTAAGCTTAAAGCGATTTTATACTTTAAATCATCATTTATCATAATCATGTAAAAATTTACATGAAATTAATAAAAAAAATTACAAAAAAGAAGGTGCTCTTTTCAGAACACCTTCTTACTATAAATTACAAACCTGCCAGACTTCCTTCGGCAGTTACCGGCAGGCAGGCTAAAAACTATATCATTTCTTAAATAATTCCTTGATCTAACATTGCATTAGCTACTTTTAAGAAACCTGCAATATTTGCTCCTTTTACATAATCAACATGTCCTTCTGCATCTTTACCATACTTAACACATGCTTCGTGAATGCTACACATAATTCCATGTAATTTAGTGTCAACTTCTTCTCTTGACCAACTTAATTTCATTGAATTCTGTGACATCTCTAATCCTGAAGTTGCAACTCCACCTGCGTTAGCTGCTTTTCCTGGACCATATAATAATTTGTTATTTTGAATTACTTCAATTGCTTCTGGTGTACAT